>JBGCEX010000022.1:0-79359 GCA_045106635.1 Rickettsiaceae bacterium
GATTGATGTTATAAAAAGAATTTTTTCTAACAAAACATAAAAATAATAGCTGATAATAAAATATTTTTAGAAATATATTAAATATATATTCTCTATGATATCCTAATATACACCTTCTAAATTTCATGCAATCGCCCTGATTCACTGTACCAGCTGAAACACAAATGAGGCTAGCTAGAATATTTGTTCAGTCTGCTCATCCAATAGTTATAAAATGGCTACTACTAGATCGCACTCAAATATTCATAACTTACTCTCATAATATCGGCGATGTCATGGATATGTCAGGCTGGAAAACCTCAGGCTCAAACAGTGGCATGCAAAGCACTGATGGCAATAATGTTTGTATTTATGTTTCTTGTGGTGGTGATCCATTTGCTTCAAATAGTACTACTAATCCATTTTATGGTAATGGCTGGGCCAGCTACCGCAAGGTTGCAAATTATTGCTGGGCAAGAAATTGGACATTATGCTGACATAATACGTGATGCACATGGTAGACAGATAGGTAGACATTCTGCAAATTTTTCTTGTACTAGAGCAACCCCTCAGGTCAAAAAAGGCAGGAAGAATGATATAGCTAGATGTCAAAAATTATATAAAAATCTTTTATTTTGGGGAATGGATAAAATCTTATCTCTTGAAAAACAACTAAAGTTTTATGATAAGCAAAAAATTTCAGGACTAAAAATATTATGGATCAAAATATCAATCAAATATCATAAGCACAAATTATTACAACTTGCACTTAGTCATAACTGTATATTCATTAAAAGATTTTTAAATGAAAAATATATGGGAATAATGATAAAAGCCATGATTTTGGATATGCAATCACATCTCTCCCCAGTTGCTGATGTTTACAAACGTAATGACCCTGAAGCTGAAGAAGCAATAGCTTGTGTTGAAGCTCTAGCAAGGGTGCCACAACAAGTTATGAAATGGGGATATTTAACTACTAAAGCCACAATGCATGATTTATATAACGTGTATTACGGAGAAGTTATACCATCGTTAATTAAAAATTATGAATTACATACTAATACTAGCTACAAGAGAGATTATCGTTTCTATAAACCAACAATTTGGCAAACTATTTTGACAAAATTTAAGTTTAAGAAAAATAAATTTAAATTCACTGTTGTAAGAGATGTCTAGCAGAATTTAACTTATACATATTATATATAAAAATATTGGATCTTTTTATGAAAACTCAAAATACAATTTGGTTTGGTGATATAGAAGAAAACTTTGCGTTTCAAAATGATAATTTCAAAATTTTTGAACAACTAGTTTCTTCTTCTATTCAAGCTAACAAATTTAATCCATCTAATATCTCCATTAAAGACACTTCTCCTCGTATTGTTTTTATTACAGTTGGAGAAGCTGCTGTTACCGCTACTATTTTTTATGGACAAGCTTATAGTTTGCTAGCTGCATTTGAAACTGCTTTCCAAAAAGTACAAGAACGCTTTGATTGTAGCAGTAAAGAATATATTATAAAAATCGATATTGTTGTATCTGCAAGACCACAAAAAGATTGCAACAACCATACTATTTATAATTTTATTCATGGAATTGAAGGTGTTGCTTTTGACAAAACTGTTAATCTAGCAATATTACCTGAACAGATAGTTTGTAATTATTTATGGAATAATAATGCAAAACTATCACGTGATAGATTACATAATTATTTAGAAAACAATCCACCAGAATCCCACAAACTAGATAAAATCTTGCGTAGTAGCGAACCATTTGATGTTTATCTTTTTAAAACAAAAAGTTTTGTCTTAGAAAAAAACAATTTAAAAACAATATATCGTGGACAATTTTTATTCGAAAATTTTTCCAATAAAAATCTAAAAGAATCTATCAATTTAGCTGGCAAATATTTAATTAATGCTATTCTACCTAATGGTCGTTATGACTATGTATATTACGTTACTAGTAATTTCTCTGCTAGAGAATACAACTTAACAAGACATGCTGGAACTTGCTTTTCATTAGCAGAATATCTTGAATTTAGCAATGACCAAAAATGCTTACCTGCATTGAAATCAGCATTAGACTATATGAAATTATTTTCTGTTCCAGGACTTGAAGATCCTAAAACTACCTGTTTCGTAGAACGTGGTTTAGCAACGATGGGAAGTAATGGATTAGCTACTCTTGCCCTTGCGAAATATATGAAGGTGACTAATGATAGAAAAGACCAAGAACTTCTCAAAAGAATGTGCAATTGGATTTTAACTCAAATTGCTGATGATGGTAATTTCAAAGGTCATAAACAAAATTACAACACAGGCACTTACACTGACGCACAAGTATTATACTATCCAGGTGAAGTAATCTATGGACTTGTAATGTCATATAATTTACTTAAGGAACATAGATGGATTGATGGAGCTAATAAAATTGCAAATTGGATTATCAATGTTCGAGATAAAGATCTTAAACCTTTAAAACTAGCACATGATCACTGGATGTTATATGGTTTAAATGAACTCTATAGAATTACTCCTAATCAAATTTACATTGATTACACAGTTAAAATTTGTCAAGCAATTATGCATCGCCAAATTTTAGAATCTCAATACCCAGATTACTCTGGAGCTCATAATAATAAAGGTGATCCATCATCTACACAAGCAGCAACTAGGAGCGAAGGATTGCTTGCAGCCTATAAACTACTCAAAGATTTTGGCAATATGCCGGAATTCAGTAATAAAGTTTTGGAATATGCTAAACGTAGCATTAGTTTTCAATTACGCACACAATACACCAAACTCAATACTATTTATGTACGTAATGCAAAAAAAGCTTTGGGGGGATTTCGTCAATCACTCAATTCTCATAGCATCAGAATAGATTATGTACAACATAATCTATCATCACTAATTAGTTTGTCTAATTTGATAAAATAGAAATAACACTAAAATCCATATTGGGAGAAACTAAAGAGATAAAATTTCTTGATCAGTAAAAAAACATCGCTTTGAATTTAGGCAAAGATGCAAGTACACAACAACATGATTAAAAACATCTCTTTTTCCAGCACTCCCAATTTAAAAAATACTTTCTTCCTTTTTATCTTTACAAAGATTTTTATATTCTTTGTTTAATTCTACTACAGCCCAAATCCAAACTATACAAATAATACAAAATACTATCATCAAAAAACTAGAAACTGACTGATAAGTAGCTGTTGGAATAATAACAAATAACATTGATTGCAAGAAGGCACTGGATGACTTTCCAAGCTTTGTACCAATCATATCAGCCGCTGCTTTACCTCTCGTTTTTAATTCTTCGTTTAATGGCACATAAGACATTTCTTTAGTAGAATCAAATAAAGTATATTTGCTTGCTTTACTGAGTACATTCTGAATTGCTCCAATAATAATAGCTATCATTACAGGATCTGTAAGCACAAAGAACACCATTGCAAAACCAGCAATTGGCTTGAAATTGGAAATCATAAAAAACAACATTCCAGTAATCAGAACCATAAATGGAGTAATAATTGCTGCAGAAAGCCACCCCAGTCTTCTTACAATATTTGAACCAATAACTACAAAAATAAGAGTCAGTATACCAGTATAACTAATATAATTTCCTACAAAGACTGCAAAATCTGTTGGATTTGTATAAATTTTTGTTGCTTCTGCTTTCCAAGGTCCCTCAACTAAATTTATTGCAACACCATAGCAAAATAATAATAACGTTATGAGTCTTATATATCTAGATTTTACAATCATTTTAAAGCTCTCTTTTAAAGAAAGTTGATTTTTCTTTACTCTAAATTGTAAATTTTCTGTCGTTGTTATATCTAAAATTTTATGATTTATTACCCAAAACGCTCCTAAAGCAATTATTCCCAAGATAGAAACTACTGTAATAACAATCTGAATTGAAACAACACTTTTATTATCATAAACTAGTGCAAAACTCTTTGTAACATAATCATTCATTCGCACTAAATTTACTAAAAATTGACCAGATAAATAAAGACCTGTTTGCCCTAGTAGACCAAATAATGGATAAAACCTCTTAGACTCATCAATGGTAGTGATCTTATTCACAAATTGCCAAAATAACAGGGCAAATATCGCATTTGGCCATAATTCAGCAATGATATAAAATAATGAGAAACTCCAGTTAGAAAGAAGTAGTATAAACCATTTGAAATTAGGATATAGCAAAACAAGATTCTTAGCATAAACAGGATCTAACTGCAGATACTGGTAATTAGGAAATAAAACAAAAGCAAATAAAGCAAAAAAACTTAAAAATACAGACATAATGAGGTAAAATATGTTTTCACCTTTCATTACACTAACTAATTTTACATAAATTATCGTAACAAGAAATGCTGCTGGCAAAACACCCCAAAACTTTAAAAAAGCTATAGTTTCAGTACCTATCATAGTGTTTATCACACTATCTTTCATAGCTCTTATTAAATTTTGTATACCAAGTATACAAAACATCAACAACGTTAAAAATAAAAATTTAGGTAATTCATGTCTTTCGACTGGCCATAAATAATCTATTATTTTACTAAATTTTGAAGGCGAATTGGGTATCGAAGAAATATCACTAGAAGAGCTGTTTTGCGCTTTTGATGCCATATTTTAGACCTAACCTACAAATTGTTACTGGTTAGATCCGCATGCTATAGTTTTTTATTGCCTAAGTCAATAGACACGTTAAAAATGTTTGTCTATAAAAAATTAATTCACCAAATTCAATTAACTTCCTTTAACAAAAGATGAAATTATAGAACAATCCTTCTTTGGACCATTTACTTGAAAAATTAAAATAAATTGCTTGTAATTAATAATCTTATAAGTTGCAAGATAAGAATCTTGTATACACTGATATTGACCTTTAATTACATTATTTAAGTTTGGATCAAAGATTAAATTAAACATAAATGATCTCTTATCATCATAATTATATAGACCAAGACACCCACTATTATCCAAGACATAATCGTACTGTTTATGAGAATTTGAACTAAAATTATTACCCCATTTTACTTTTAATAACTCTTGATAGTTTAAAATATTTTTGCTTGTTTTGATAATATCTACTTTGCCAAAAGCGGATGCACTATGCAATCTTGATGATTTATCAACTATTTTCCTTTCAATCAACCACTTACCTTGTAGATATTCAAAAAATATTTGTTCATTCATAATATGGTTTGTTCTTAAAGAAACTCTGCTTTATAATCTAAAAAAATACATAAATAAAAAACTAATTCATCAAAAAAACAACAAAATATGACATTCATAGAAGAATTTAAAAAAAATGGTTATTTTTATCAATGTACCCACATTGAAGAACTAGAAAAGAAAATGGCTCAAGAAAAAATAGTAGCTTACATAGGGTTCGACTGCACTGCTGAATCTTTACATGTAGGGAATCTAATGCAAATTATGATACTTCGTCTTTTACAAAATCATAGCCACAAACCTATTATTTTAGTTGGTGGAGGAACTACAAAGATTGGAGATCCAACTGGCAAAGAAGAAGCAAGAAAATATCTAACTGATGCAGATATTTCTAGAAATATGATTGGAATTAAGAAATCTTTATCTAAATTCATTAAATTTGGTAATGGCGCGAGTGATGCCATCATGCTAAATAACGCTGATTGGCTCGATCAAATTAGTTACATTGAATTTTTACGTGAATATGGAAGAAATTTCTCGATAAATCGTATGTTAACAATGGATTCAGTTAAAACTAGACTTGAACGCGAACAATCTCTGACTTTTCTAGAATTTAATTATATGCTCTTACAAGCATATGATTTCTATCATCTTAATAAAACTCAGAATTGTTCATTACAACTAGGAGGTAGCGATCAGTGGGGTAATATTGTTACTGGAGTCGATTTAATCAGAAAAATGAGTAAAAACGAATCTTTTGGACTAACCACTCCCCTACTGACTACTTCTTCAGGAGCAAAAATGGGGAAATCTGTCAGCGGAGCTATCTGGATAAACGAGGAATTCTTATCTCCTTATGATTATTATCAATATTGGCGTAATACAGAAGATGCAGATGTCAGCAAATTTGCGAAATTATATTGTGAATTTTCTAATAACGAAGAAAGAGAATTTGAGTCTTTAGTTAATAAAAACATTAACGAGGCAAAGAAAAAACTAGCTTACAAAGTTACGGAGCTTTGTCATGGCCAAGAAAAAGCTCAAGAAGCTATGGAAACTGCAATTAAATTATTTGAAAAAGGGATGATCAGTGATAATTTACCATCAGTACAAATAGATAAAGAAATTTTATCCAAAGGAATCATGTGTATTGACTTATTATGTCACGCAGGAATTACTACTTCTAAAGGAGAAAGCAGAAGGTTGATAAGAGGTATGGGAGTGAAAATTAATGATATTTTGGTCAAAGATGAAAATTTAATGGTCAATGTAAGCCATCTAAAGAACCAAGTGATAAAACTATCTTCAGGAAAAAAGAAACATATTTTAGTTAAGTTATAGCCTTAGCAAAATCCAACCTAATTTACTATGAATATTGCACAACACCTTGTAGAGCTACATATAGTAATTTTTTATTGTAGTTGACCATTACTCTTAGGTCAATCCGTATACCTCATATCTCTGAGGAAGTAATTCATTGAATACAACAAAGAAAAATATGGTTCCAATATATGCTGAGATTCCAACTATCCAATTAAGAACTGAATAGCCAATACGTAATTTTGCAATATCTCCAAGTCTTTCCTTAACAATAAAGATAGACTCTTTGCCAGCACCTATTAAACTTTTACCACTAACTAAACTAGGGAGGATTCCTATAGTTCCTAATTTCCAGGCATAATATAATGTCTCACTTAATATTTTTTGACTCATTGTTTGTCGATTATTTTTCTTTGGTAAACGTTCTAGTATTTGCATTACAACAGAAAATATACCTAAGGGAAATGCTACAACTCCAATACATATAAATGACCATACAAATAATATCAAATTTACTATTGATCCATTTTTAGACATGTTGCTATGGTAGACGACTTACCTTGCTTATGTAAGAGCTGCACTGTTCCCATGCAGGTGATCCATCCATCTATCCAAGTGAATATCCATAGTGACCAAGCATTATGTAGAACTATTGTCAGAATTTTCAGCACTTTTCCAAACCTTCTCTGGTATCCAATCTAATATTTGAATCCAAAGATAATAACCTACGGCTATAGAAACCCACTAAAGTAGAGCAAAGACTACTATTTCTTTTTCGCAAAAGATTATTTGGCACCATCTAACAACTTATCAAAGAATATTTTTAAAGATTCTTTTTTTGTTGGCTTTGCAGAGATTCCCTGTATAGCACTTATTTCTTTTTTTACAAATTCAAGTTTCTTCATTTCTTTTTCAGCACAGTACTTATATTCTTCCTTGCATGAATAATCAAATACTCATTTAATCCATAGAGTCAATGGATTTGGGTGGGGTGAATTATGAAATAAAAACTGCAGTGCAAACACGCCTCTCATAACTGACCAGACTAAAACTATTACGTACAATATTGGAGCTAAAAATATTAAACTTATCGTCACTGATAACATAAAACCTATTATGAAAATAAAAAAAGTTTTAAATGCAAATAAATAATGCGTTCGCAATAGTTTATTACCATGTGATTTATTAGCGTAAGCAAAAGCTCCACCCACAAGACATAGTATTGGAAACACTAAACTACCTAGAAAAAGAATATAAATTAAAATTATATTCTTTTTCCCCGGTTCTAAATACTCCCTAATTTCTTCACTCATTGATATTTTATATAAAAATCTATTAACTACTTGCCAAATTTTTTAACACTGCACCAAGAATGCTACCATGTTTTATATACTCAATTTCATTATCAGTATAAACTTGCATAATAACATCAATCGTTTCGTCCTTAGCATCACTACGTTTTATTAAACATTTTAAAGGTTGGTAAGGTTTAATATCATTAGTTATACCCAGAATACTAATTTCTTCATCACCTTTTAAGTTTAAATCCACCCATTTTTGACCATCCTTAAACGAAACTGGCAATACACCCATCCCTACTAAGTTTGATCGATGAATTCTTTCAAAACTCTCAGCTACGACAGCTTTAACACCGAGTAAACTCGTCCCTTTTGCTGCCCAATCTCTAGATGAACCAGTACCATATTCTTTACCAGCAAAAATTACTAGAGGCACTAATTGATTTTTATATTCCATAGCTGCATCATAAATACTCATTTGCTCACCGTTAAGATGATTAATAGTAAACCCTCCTTCTACGCCATTACACAAATGATTCTTGATGCGAATATTAGCAAAAGTTCCTCTCATCATAATTTCATGATTACCTCTTCTTGCTCCATAAGAATTAAAACCGGCTGGAGCAATTCCTTTATCCATCAAAAATTTTGCTGCTGGACTGGTTTTGCTTATTGAACCTGCAGGAGAAATATGATCTGTGGTAATTGAATCACCAAATAACGCAAGTATCTTGGCATTGTTAATATTATTCAACTCTTTCGCTGGTTTATCAATATTTTCAAAATATGGTGGATTTTTAATATAAGTACTAGCATCACTCCAATCATAAGTATCTGTTTCTTTTACAATTATATTTTGCCAGTTTTTATCACCTGTAAATACGTCACTATATTTACTCTTAAACATAGCTGGTGTTATACAAGAATCAATGCATGACTTAATCTCTGAATTACTTGGCCAAATATCTTTTAAATAGACTGGATTACCATTTTTATCATTACCGAGTGAATCTTTATCAAGATCAATATTCACTGTTCCTGCAATAGCATATGCCACAACGAGTGGCGGTGATGCAAGATAGTTGGCTCGCACAAGTGGATGAATTCTGCCCTCAAAATTTCTATTTCCAGATAAGATGGATGCAACAGTAAGGTGATTATCCGTGATTGTTTTCTCAATTTCTGACTTCAATGGACCTGAGTTACCTATACAAGTAGTGCACCCATAACCCACAAGATTAAATCCCATAGAATTTAGATGCTTATCTAATCCACTTTTTTGCAAATATTCAGTAACTACTTGAGAACCAGGTGCAAGAGAAGTCTTAACCCAAGGCTGCGATTTTAGCCCTAATTTAGAAGCTTTTTCAGCAACTAAACCAGCAGCAACCATAACAGAAGGATTAGAAGTATTTGTACAGCTCGTAATAGCAGCAATTACAACATCACCATGTCCTAATTTATAATTGGCTAAATCAACATTAAATTTATTGTCAATGGAAGCTCCCTCCCCTGCAAGAGCTGGCAAAGTTTCTTTAAAGCTAGTCTTCATTTTACTTAAAGCCACCCGATCCTGAGGTCTCTTTGGCCATGCAAGAGAAGGTTCAAGTTTTGATAAATCCAGTTCAAGAACTTCCGTATAAATTGGATCATTAGAATTTCTCCAAAAAGCTTGATTCTGCGCGTATTCTTTTACTATATTAACTCTATGCAAATCTCTACCGCTAAATTCTAAATAACGAATTGTTTCACCATCTATTGGAAAGAAGCCACAAGTTGCACCATATTCTGGCGCCATGTTAGATACGGTAGCTTTATCAGCCAAAGATAAATTATCAAGACCAGAACCAAAAAATTCAACAAACTTACCAACCACTCCTTTCTTTCTTAACATTTCTGTGACCGTTAGAACAAGATCTGTTGCAGTAATGTTACCTTTCAATGAACCTGTTATCTTAAACCCTATAACTTCAGGTAATATCATAGGTAATGGTTGTCCAAGCATTGCTGCTTCAGCTTCAATACCCCCTACCCCCCAACCAAGCACTGATAGGGCATTGATCATAGTAGTATGGCTATCAGTTCCGACTAATGTATCTGGATATAATAAATCTCCGCCTTGCTCGTTATTCATCCACACAGTTTGCGCTAAATATTCTAAATTCACCTGATGACAAATACCAGTTCCTGGTGGCACAACCCTAAAATTACCAAAGCTTTTTTGTCCCCATTTTAAAAATTGGTATCTTTCTAAATTTCGTTCCACTTCTTTTTCAACATTTTGAGCGAAGGAAGTTGCCGATCCGTAAGAATCGACTTGAACCGAATGATCAATAACTAAATCTACTGGAATTAACGGATTAATTTTATGGGGAGTTGTGCCAAGTACTTTAATTGCGTCTCTCATAGAGGCAAGATCTACTATAGCTGGAACACCAGTAAAATCTTGCATTAAAACTCTAGCAGGATAAAAATCAATTTCTGATGAAGAAGTCTTCTTATCTAACCATTCTTTAAAAGCAAGAAGATCTTCTGTACTTGCACCATTTCTTAAAGAGTTTTCAAAAAGAACCCTCAAAGAAAAAGGTAATTTTTCAATATCAAAATTAAGATCTTTTGCAGCCTGTTTTATATCAAAAACCCAATATTTTTTATTATCAAATTCTACTGATTTTTTGTATTGCTGATTCTTTTCTTTGGACATAACACACTCCCTCTATTTATACAACATACCAAATTATATATATTTATTTAGCTTGGCATTAAGATAATATATATGGTAATAAAACTATATATTGAGTACAAGTTATTTTACACCACTACTTAAAATAAAATTTATCATTAGTAATTTCTTAAAATGTTATCTTTCAATTCTGTTTGTATAAACACTTATAATCTCAATTTAATAACAAACTTTTCTGCTACCTTTTTACCTAGTGCAATAGTTTATTTAAAGGGAGAAAACGGCTCTGGGAAAACATCTTTGCTCCGGAGCATAGCTGGGATACAACAATTATCTCTGGGTAACATTACTTTTGGTAAAAATAATACACCTATAGAATATCTTGCAAAACCATATTGCACATATATTGGTCATAAAACTGGTATCAAACCTGAATTAAGCGTAATTGAAAACATAGAGTTCTGGGCAAAAATCTACGATTCTTTTGAATTACTTTCTGCTGCAATTTTTTATTTTAAACTTGAAAAAATCATTAATACAAAATGCTATGAATTATCGGCTGGCCAAAAACAAAAAGTTGCTCTTTCTAGACTGCTTGCATGCTCATCACCCCTTTGGTTGCTAGATGAAGTTGAAAATAATCTCGATGAAGAAGGGAAGCAACTACTAAATAGACTAATTATTTCAAAAGCAGATAGTGGTGGTATAATAATAGCCAGCTCTCATAACGCACCTTCAATAAAATCAGCTTTGACTATAAATATTGAGGATTATCGATGATAAATCTTTTAAAACATGAATTTTTAATTCAAAATAAGATTTACAATCTTGCCAAATACTTTTTTATCTTTTTTGTGTTTTGTCATGGTAGTATAACAATAATAAGCTCTTATGATAAAATTGCCAATTTTGGCATGATTTTTTCGCTAATTTCTATACCTCTTTCGTTAATTGGTATTAGTGCAAATTTTCTAAGATCAGAAATTGAAGATGGTTCGTTAGAGATGCTATTGGCATCATTCCCCCCTATTCAAATAATTTTAGCTAAATATCTTAGTTTATTTATTTGCGGAACGATAGCTTTCATAGCTAATGCACCTATCTCATATTTACTATTCAACATGAACATAACTCAGCTAAGTTTAATAATTATTGCTGGGTTATTCCTAATGTCAACAAGTTGTGGAGTAATAGTTTTAATATCATCAGTACAATGTTATTTCCGTTCTAATACTAATTTTCTCTCAAGTTTGCTTATGCCTTTGATCATTCCAACTATTATACTTTCTGGTATGCTAATAGAAAATAATGACAATTATTACTCTATTATCTTAATTTTAGTAGGAATAAAATGCATTATCGTTCCAACTGCTATTTATTTATCAAGCTACTTAATTGAAAATATTTACAACATATAAACATAATAATATTTAGCAATTATAGAAAATATCTTTTCTTATACTACCAATTCAGTTTAAACTTAAAGACGAATCAATTAAGTAGTTAATTAACTTTAAAGATTTATTATATAACATAATGATATAAGTGATGTTTGGATCATTTTTAGGAAAGTTTAGAGTTCTTGCCAAGAGCCCCATGACTATTTTCGTCTACGGCATCTTAAGTAAATGGTTTATCACTATCTTTGTTGCAGCACTTGTTGTTGCATATTGGGTATTCAAAGGCCTTAGCGACGCAGGAATACTACAGGCAGCTGAAGATGTAGTGTTTGATGCATTAACCCAAACAAAATTCAGTAGCTCAATACTGCATTCCAAAAATCGCTCATTTTGGAAATTTCTGGGATTGCTTGCAAGATCCACCAACTTATACTCCAAGTGATGAGGAAGCAAGTTTACAAGAAGGCATGAAAAAAATTATGGATTCTATGAATTCTAACCAGCCAAAAGATCCTTATAGAGTTGATTAATTAAACAAATTTTTGTTTAATTTGTTGCTATAAGAACTTACATTTGTATAATATCATAGATATTATTAACATATGATTGGAGACAAAAAAACTATGTCAGATGATGCTTCCTCAGAAAGTCCAAATAAAACCACAAGAAGAGACTTTGTTACACTAACTGCAAGTAGCGTAGCAGTCGTAGGGGCTGCTTGTAGCGCATGGCCTCTTATTGATTCCATGAATCCATCAGCTGACGTACTAGCACTCTCTTCAATTGAAGTAGATATTTCATCTGTAGAACCTGGTCAGACTATAACTGTTAAATGGCGTGGGAAACCAGTCTTTATTAGAAACAGAACAGATGAGGAAATCAAGGAAGCAAAAGACACTCCTATGTCAGCATTAATTGATCCGCAGAAAGATCAAGATCGCGTTAAACCAGGTCATGATAAATGGCTTATCACCATTGGCATCTGCACTCATCTTGGTTGCGTTCCTCTTGCAAACAAAGGAGATTACCATGGTTGGTTCTGCCCTTGCCATGGATCTCATTATGATACATCAGGCAGAATTAGAAAAGGCCCAGCGCCATTAAATCTTGCTATTCCTCCTTATGAATTTATTTCAGACACCAAAGTTAAAATTGGATAATTATGAAAAAAGACGATGTTAGCGATCAGAAAAAATTTACTGGCATAATTGGTTGGATAGATTACAGACTACCTATTTTTTCCTTCATATCTCACTTTGGTGTTTACAAGACTCCAAAAAATCTAAGTTATATGTGGAGCTTAGGTTCAATTGCTGGACTTGCACTTGTAATCCAAATAATAACAGGCTTATTTTTATCTATGCACTACACCCCTCACGTCGATCATGCATTCGATAGTGTAGAAAAAATTATGCGCAACGTTAATTATGGGTGGCTTATTAGATATATGCATGCTGTTGGAGCATCGATGTTTTTTGTTGCCGTTTATCTACATATATTCCGTGGCTTATATTATGGCTCTTACAAAACTCCAAGAGAGTTATTATGGCAAATAGGTTTGATTATTTTCTTAACAATGATGGCCACAGCTTTTATGGGGTATGTTTTGCCTTGGGGACAAATGAGTTACTGGGGAGCAACTGTTATCACGAATTTATTTTCTGCTATTCCAATTGTTGGCGAAAGCATCGTGACATGGTTATGGGGCGGTTTTTCCGTTGCCAACCCGACCCTAAACAGATTTTATTCACTACATTTTGTTTTACCTTTTGTTATTGTTGCTTTAGTAGTGCTTCACGTATGGTCTCTGCATACTCATGGATCTAACAATCCAACTGGGGTAAAATTAAAAGAAAAAGATATGATTCCTTTTCACCCTTACTACACAATAAAAGACTTTTTTGGTTTTGGAGTTTATTTTCTTATATTTGCTTATTTTATATTTTATAAACCAAATTTACTTGGTCACCCAGACAACTATATACCAGCTAACCCAATGGTTACACCATCTCATATTGTACCTGAATGGTATTTCTTACCATTTTATGCAATATTAAGAGCTGTTCCATCAAAACTTGGTGGAGTATTATTGATGTTCGGTAGTATTTTAATTCTATTCATACTTCCATGGTTAGATAGATCACCAGTCAGAAGCTCTACTTACAGACCGCTTTATAAATGGGCATTTTGGGCATTTGTAATTGATTGCTTAATACTTGGTTATGTTGGTGGCAAACCAGCAGAAGAACCCTACTTAACAGTTAGTAGAATTGCAGCTAGTTATTATTTTTTCCATTTCCTTGTTTTAGTGCCGGTTATTGCTAAAGTAGAAAAACCTCTGCGATTACCAAAAGAAGCTGACGAATAGAAAAATAATTATATTTAGGAAGATAAAAAACAATAAAATTATGTATAAAAAAATTATTATCGCTATCCTGATAGTATTTAGTAGCTTTAATTCACTTGCAAATACTGATAATAAAAAACCATTACAGTTAGTTTGGCCTTTTGAAGGGGCTTTTGGTACCTTTGATAGGCAAGCTGCTCAACGTGGTGCGCAAGTTTATCTTGAGGTATGTTCAGCTTGTCATGGTAATCATAATTTATACTATAGAAATTTAAAAGATATAGGTTTTTCAGAAGCAGAAATCAAGCAAATCGCCCGAAACTACACTGTTAAAGATGGGCCAGATAGAGAAGGAGAAATGTTTGATAGACCAGCATTGCCCTCAGATCGATTCCTTTCACCCTACCCCAATGAAGAAGCAGCAAGAGCAGCAAATAACGGTGCTTACCCCGTTGATTTATCTCTTATCATTAAAGCAAGAGAAGATGGGGCAAACTATGTTTATTCATTACTATCTGGTTATAAAGAACCACCAGAAGATATTACTTTAATGCCAGGATTACATTATAATCCTTATTTTGAAGGTGGTCAGATAGCGATGCCAGCACCACTTACTGAAGATCAAGTGACATTTTCTGATGGCACACCTGCCACTATTGAGCAAATGGCCAAAGATGTAGTGATTTTTCTGCAATGGGCAGCAGAACCAGAAATGGAACACAGAAAATCTATGGGCTTAAAAGTTATGATATTTCTAGTATTCTTTACTGTGCTTTTCTATTTTGTTAAAAAAAGAATTTGGAAAAATATACATAAATAATATTAAAAATACTTTTTGATAAACAAACTCACGATACAAATCTTATTATGAGAGTTAAGAGATAAAAACTCTTTGAATCAGCTTAGAGGAATCTACTTGCAAAACCTCAACATACCTAAGATATGCATGATAATTTTAGAACCAAACAACATAAAATGGTTACAAAAAAGATTCTTACCACCACTCCCATTATTGGAAGCTATAACATTTAGTTTCATATTGTGTTCTTAGTCAACAATCAAAGTAGTTTTAAGCGTTGGTAATAAGTATCAACAAAAATTTTAGCTATTTATATACATAATTATCTAGATTTAATTATGTTAACTAGTTATCATGTCACTCATTATTAACTCAACTTGACAAGAATTATTGTGACTGAATCAACAAAGAAAGGAAGCGTACGATCTGAAATAACATCATTATTATTAATTATTTTACTAGCATTATCGATTAGAACTTTTGTTATAGAATTATTTTTTGTACCAACTCCTTCTATGCAAGCAACCATTTTAAAAAACGATTATATTTTTTCAACAAAATATAGTTATGGCTTTAGTAATCATTCTCTTCCTTTTAGCCCTGATCTATTTAAAGGAAGATTCTTCCCATCTCTGCCAAAAAGAGGTGACATAATAATTATGCGCCCACCACACAATATGAACACTCGTTATATAAAAAGATTAATTGGTCTTCCTGGAGAAAAAATAGAAATTAAACAAGATATAACATATATCAATGACACTCCAATCGAGCGAATTAAAATTGGTGAATATTTTGATGAAGATAATCAAGAATATGTGAAATACAAAGAAACTACACCAAATGGTTTAAGTTTTTATACTTATAAACTCAAACAACTAGATAAAATATCTGAAACTAGCTATAGTGATTTTGGATCATACATTATACCAAATGACCATTTTTTCTTTATGGGAGACAATCGTGATCAATCAGGGGATAGTCGATATCAACTTGGATTTGTACCTTTTGAAAACTTAATAGCCAAAGCACAATTTATTTTCTTATCAACAGAAGAAGTGTTTTGGGATGAAAATCTTGGTGTTTTAGATCAAATTAATCGTTTTTGGACTTGGTTATCCTCTATAAGATTTAATAGATTATTTACAAATATGTATGCTATGGACAAATAAATAACAAAATTATATTGGATATTAATGATAGATAAATTTTCTAAAAACTATATTACCAAACTTGAGCAATCAATAAATCATAAATTTAAGAATATTGATCTAATTCACGAAGCTCTGAGCCACCCATCTCTCAAACAATATGAATCAGAGCAATGGCAAAAGGATTATGAACGTTTTGAAATACTTGGCGATGCCATTCTGGGGTTTATTATTACTGAAATATTGTTTCATACTTACAAAAAATCAGATGAAGGGAAAATTGCTAAAATTAAATCTCATTTGGTAAGCAAGGAAACTATTTGTAATGTTGCTAAAAAAATTAATCTAGCAAATTTTATAATCATGACTAAAGGTGAAGAAGATACAGGAGGACGATCTAATCCAAACAACGTTGAAAACACTATGGAAGCTTTGATTGCAGCGATTTATCTTGATAGTAATATAGAAACCACAAAAAAAATTATTATTAAATTATGGTCAGAATTTTTACATAATTTTGACTTAAACCAGATTGATCCTAAAACATCTTTACAAGAATGGTCACAAGGTAATCAACATGGAATGCCACATTATGAAATAGTAAGTAAAAAAGGTTCAGATCATATGCCACGCTTTACAGTTTGCGTGTATGCGGGACCTCACAAAGAAACTGGACATGGTAATTCTATTAAAAACGCTGAGAAAGAGGCTGCTAAAAAACTCTTACTACACTTAGATATTAATGTAGATCTTGTATGAATGATTCAAAAAACCAAAAGTTGTTATCTGTTTGTATTATCGGCAAGCCAAATGCTGGTAAATCGACACTTTTAAATAAAATAATTGGTCAAAAAATTTCTATCGTTACCCCAAAAGTACAAACAACTAGATCTATAATTACTGGTATCATCACAATTGACAACACTCAATTGGTATTATTTGATACACCTGGCATTTTCGAAGCAAAAAAAAGATTGGAGAAAGCCATGGTTAAATGTGCTTGGTCTAGTCTAAATGAAGCAGATATAGTCGTACTTATTTTAGATAGTGGGACAAAAATTGATGACATGATGAATATTATAATATCCAGGCTAAAAGAAATAGGAAAAAAAGTTGTTTTCCTATTAAACAAAATTGATTTAAATTCAAAATATTACCTTGATAATTTAAATCATTTGATCAATAAATTTCCAGACGCCACTAAATTTAACATATCAGCCTTAACTGGACAAGGTATTGATGGCTTTATTGAATTCTTAAAAAATAATGCTAAAACAACCAACTGGTTATATGAAAGCGATGATATGACTAATCTGCCAATGAGATTTTTAGCATCGGAAATCACTAGAGAACAATTGTTTTTAAATCTTCATCAAGAATTGCCATATAATCTAACTGTTGAAAACGAAAGTTGGCAAACCCAAAAAAATGGATCAGTAAAAGTAAATCAAGTTATAATAGTTTCCAGAGATGGTTATAAAAATATGATAATTGGTAAAAAAGGGGAGAAAATCAAAGAAATAGGAACAAAAGCTAGACTAAACATTGAAGAATTACTTGGTATCAAAATTCACCTCTTTTTATTTGTTAAAGTTAGAAAATCCTGGGAAGAAAACCCTGAACTTTACCATTCTATGGGGCTAAAATTTTAATAATAATATTGTTAACAGCACCTAATTATCTTTTATTAATTGGAATTTTAGGTTTGCCTATTAGCAACACTGCTAATCAATAATATTATTTCTGGGTACTATGCTCCTTTGGATAAATGAAGCAAATATCTAATCAGGATGATATAATCAGTCATTGTTAGATGGAATAGCTAACGAACCTATTATTCCACTAGTTAAAGAGCACAGAAATACCTATGAATGCCCAATAGAATGTGCACCAAAAAAGCTTTGCACATAGTTTTAATTTAATTTTAAGTAATTCTATCACTTGATGCTGGTAAAAAGAAATTACCTTGCATCCCCCCTATTTTTATATCAATCAAAAATCTAGCTATCTCACCATTTTCTACAAACTCAGCAACAGTCTTAATTCCAAGATCTGCAGCAAGTTTTATTAATGCTTCTACAAAAAATTTACTATGATCATTTTTTAATATATCTCGTATATAACTACCATCAATTTTTATAATATCAATAGGTAAATTTAAAAGTTGCTGAAAAGAGGTAAAGCCAGAGCCAAAGTCATCTAGAGCAAATTTACACCCACGTTTGTGCAAAATATCAATAAATTTTTTAGTACTTTGAAAATCATCATTTAAAGAAGTTTCTGTAATTTCAATAATCAATCTTTTTGCCACGTCATATTTTTTAAGTAGCCCCTCTATTCTTCTTAATAATCTCTTATTCAACACTCCTATATTAGAAATATTTACTGAAAGACTAATATCTTTATCCTTGTCTAGTTCTAATATTGCCATTTCTACTACTGTAAAATCAACAATACTAATAAGCCCTTTACTTTCAGCATCACTGACCATAGGTCCAACTGACACCCATTTATTTTCTTGATCTTTGACACGAAGCAAACATTCATAATAACTTATATCACCTGTTTCTCGGTCTACTATAGGCTGATAAACAAACTTAGCACTTCTCTTAAACAAAGATAATCTTAAAAGATTCAGCTTTATATTTTTAACTCTTAAGCCTTCAATATCAACTGGATTTTCATCATAATTAAAATAATAGGATCGATCAGTTGAAATAAAATTCCCATAATTTAATAATGAAAGAAGTTTTTCTACATCATGACAATCATTTTGAGGAAATCGAATGCTCTGCACCGAACATTTTAAATAACTTTCTGGAAATTCTGTATTCACATCAAGTTGCACTTGAGAATAAATAGAATAGGCAAGTTTTTCAGCTACTTTTAAATTACTTGGTATAAAAACATATAATTTTGTTGGATCAAAATCCCTAATAATGCTGTATTCTATTGATTTATGACAAGCAATATCTACAACGGTGCAAAATCTCTCGGTTATTTTAGCGGGATTATCTAACAAAATGTTAAGTTCATCTTTGTTAACTAAGCAAACTACCATCATAATTCCTTTCTTTCTTGACTCAATCTCTTGCTGTAAATTTTTTATCACTAAAGTTCTATTGATCATAATAACATACCAAACGATTTCATAGTTTACTAACCTAAGAAATTTCGTTACCATTAATTAGTAAACATCGATATAATAACAAAACTATTACCTATTCACAGATTTTTAAGAATTATGAGCAGACTGAAAAGAATTGAACAAAAATTAAGTGTATTAAAAGCACAATATTTACAGATTATAAATGATAGCTCCCTTCATGACCATCATAGCACAAGCCCTAATAATGGTGAATCTCACTTTACTATAAAAATCAAAGTCAACTCTATTGCTTCTGAAGGGCTAATTAAGCAACATAAAATTATTAACAAGCTCTTGAAAGAAGAATTTGCTAATGGTCTTCACGCCTTGTCGATTATAATCATTAAATAAACTAAATTTAAATATCGCTCATAAAAAACTATGAATCAAGAAAATATAATAAAAATTCTTACTGGTGGCATGATGGTCGCAAAAAAAAGCTCAGAGAGTCTTAAGGAAAAAAGCTCAGAATATCTAAAAGAAAAAGTTTTAAATAATGAATTTGTCACTCGTGAGGAATTCGCGCAACTACGAAACTCTATGTTAAAATTATCAGAAGAACTTGAATCTATCAAAAAAACTGCTTTAAATAAGTAAAAAGTGATCAGTTTACATCAACTAACAATTTATTTTTTTGTAATAAATCAAATTTTTGATATAATAAAACCCAAGTCGTGTTAGCCTACATTCGTTTTAATCACCACGTACTTAATAATATTAATGGAGCAAAAACAATGAGTAACAACAATACACCGTTCGAATTTTTTCAGTCGTTCATGAATCAAGAAAACTTAACAAAGTCAATGAAATGGATGCCAAATGTAGATCTGGCCTCTTTTGGTAATATGTTTAAAGAAACAGCTGAATCCATTACTTCAGCCAATCAATTAATTTCAGACACTGTTCAATCTATAACAAAAAGAGGTAGTGATTCATTTCAAAAAAATACTTCTGAAATGTTTAATACTATGAAAGAATCTGCTTCAGCTGGAGATGTTGAACAGATTACAAATTGTCAACAAAACTATTTAAAATCGACTGTCGAAAATAATATTAATAATGCAAAAGAAATTCTAGAGATAACATCTAAATCTTCAATGGAAGTTTTAGATACCATAGGAAAGAATTTTACTGAAAGAATGAGCAAACCTTTGAATAAAAACAAGCAATAATTAAAAAAGGATAGCGATTTGTTTATCTCCTCAAGTAGCAATGTGTATTAGTAAATTGTCTTTGTTAAAATTTTTGTGCTATGCTAAAATCCTAGCACAAAAATTTTATTATTCACTCAAACTTGTACTATCACTCTCCAATTACAGAACTTCATTACAAGGTGTGACTAATCATCTTTCTGTACTTCCCTTACCAATATCTCTTTTTCTTTATTAATTCTATCTTGAATATAATCTGTAAGAGTTCTAACATCATAATCTTGGTACTTTTTAACAGAAATAACTTCTAGAATTTTTACGGAAACCAACCCCGGTTTTCTAAACCAGAATCCTTTCGGCCAACAAACACCAGCATTATGGGCTATTAAAATTATGGGTACATTTGTGTTAATTGCAAGTTTAGCAGCACTAGGTTTAAATTTAACATTTTTATCTATCTTTACTCTAGTAGCTTCTGGAAACATAATTATAGACAAACCTTGTTCTATCTTTTCTTTCCCTTCCTCTAAGATCTGAACTACCGATCGACTATTACTCCTATCTACAGCAATAGGAGTAACTGTTCTTAAACACCAACCGAATATAGGAATATCAAACAATTCTTCTTTGATAACCCATGAATGTTTTGGAATAATCAATTGCATAAAAAGATTTTCCCAAAATGATTGATGATTAGCAAGAACAATATGAGGCTTTCCATCTTTTGGTAATTTTTCCATACCTATTACCTCATATCTTATACCACATAAAAATTTGGCTAAAAATACAAAAATATACGAAAAACTTTCTGCAACTTTATATCGAATGTTATAGTTTGCATTGAGATAATGCATAGGGACACAACATAAAATAAAAAAAGTTAGTACGAAAAAGCCTAATATAGCATAAAAAGTAAGAATTCTCAGTCGCCAAAACATAATATAATATTAAGATTATTAGTCTGAAGACTATAGATTTTATTGGTAAATTGCAATCAATATTGATCATTACTAACAAAATTTTAAAATCAAGTAACAATAAAAATATTTACAATTGTAGAGAAGAGATTTCTCTGCTAAAAATCAAATAGTATTTATCAATAAATATTATACTAATATTTTGGATTGGAATTAGAATGCCACAACTTTATTAAACCTACATTAACTTATATTTATATGACAATATTTTATACATGTGCATTATTGCTTATTTCAAATAGTTTTATGGCTTTTGCTTGGTATGGGCATCTTAAATTCAAAGACTCTCCTTTAATTTGGGCCATTGCAATCAGTTGGGGCATAGCTTTTTTTGAATATATGTTTCAAGTGCCCGCAAATAGAATAGGCCATTCTTATTTTTCTGTGATGCAACTTAGAACTCTGCAAGAAATAATAAGTTTGTTTGTATTTGTGATTTTTTCAACGATGTATTTTGGCGAAGCATTAAAACTAAATCATGTAGTAGGTTTACTAGTTATAGTAGTAGGAACAATGATCATTTTCTTAGGTTCTTCAGAACCTGTAACTCTATTATAAATACATAACCTTTATAGTATTATTATTATATTACCATTTTTCGATATAATATTTATTTGAGTCTTTTAAATTAATTACCTTATAGTTCTGGTTAAATAACTTACCTTTTTTATCCAAAGCATGTAAGTACTCATAAGCTTCACTAAAAGCTTTATCTGGCATTTTTACATTAATTTTTTGTTCTAGATTTAAATCCCATCTTCTCTGCCCATAACGCACAGCAGAAATAACTTTCTTGCTCAAAGCTGGATGCCTTGCTAGCTCTTCAATAAGTCCAAGAGCATATACATTTGCATCTTGCCCTACAACATGAATTAAATCACTAAATTTTTCTATATCTTTTGAAGTAATTCGATTACCTTCTTTGTCAATGATATATATTTTTTGCTTAAATTGCCAAATAGCAATTGGCGTTCTCTCTATAATGGCTACATGCAGCGTATTTGGTAACCTTCTCTCAACTAAAGCTACTTTAACCCATGGATTCTCTTCAATTCTTTTTCGAATGTCGTCTATACTTAAAGAATAAATTGACTCCCCATAATCCGCCCCTATTGACTCTATGATGTTATTTTCTGTAACATTTCTTTGACCCTCAATAATTACATGCTCAAGAATAAAACCTGCATCGCTTGTAATATCCACTAAAATATTAAATATTTTTTGCTTTTGAACTTGAAAAAAATTGGTAAACAACAAAATAATAGTACTACACACTATAAATATTTTAACGGCCAATAAAAACCGTGTATAATACAAACTCAAGCGCCTTTTAACACCTAGTTTTACTTTATTATTCTTAGTAGCTTTCTTTTTTTTAGACATTATTCAAATCTTGCTTCTTCTAATATTTCTTTTACAAGATCTTTATAGGTCATATTTTCTAAAGTAGCAATTTCAGGACAAATAGACAAAGGAGTCATACCTGTGTGGGTATTAACCTCTAACATATATATCTCATCATCTTCAGAAGAATACATTACTTCAACCCTTACCATACCCATACAATCAAATATATTACAGGCTTTTTCAGCTAATCTTTTTATATTATCATATACTTCCAGCGGCACTGGTGCTGGTAAAAGATGGTCAGCAAACCCTTCTGTATATTTTGTTTCATAATCATAAAAACGTTTATCCTTTAATAATTTTATTTCAAGAACCCCGATTGCTCTACCATTTAGTACAGCTATTTGCATCTCTCTGCCTTTTATATATTGCTCCACTAAAACCTCATCACCATAAGGAAAATCATATTCAGCAAAAGAAAAATCATCTTCATCAAAAATAATTTCAACACCAACACTAGATCCTTGAGAAAGAGGTTTAATAACATAAGGGCGTTTAATAGGATCAACTACATAATGGTCTGTTCTTTTTATAACTTTACTTTCTGGAATTTTGATTCCAGTAGCTTTAAAAATTTCACAAGATTTTTTCTTATTAAAAGCAATAGCTGAAGCTAAGACTCCAGGACCAGTGTAAGGTATATGCATTATATTAAGCAATCCAGGTAAACAACCATCTTCTCCATAAGTACCATGTAACGCATTATACACAACATCTGGCTTCAATTTTGTCAGCACTAAGGCAATATCAACTCCCATATCAACAAAAGTTACATGATGACCAAGCTCAATAATTGACCGAACAATACCATTTGAAGACATATATGAAACTTCTCTTTCAGCAGACATGCCTCCACCAATAACAACTACATGCTTTTTTTCTATATGCTGATTAACAGAGAACTGATCAATAGACTGACCTTTTAACTTAACAAAATCAGCTAGAGTAATTTCAAATAATTGACTAATTGAATAAACTTCTACAACAAGTGATTTTTCTTTATATATAGTTTTAAAATTATTCATAATCTACACCCGACCTATTCTTTTAATTTCCCACTCTAATTCTATACCACTATCTTCTTTGACAGTCTTTTTAACTAATTCACCTAAGTTTTCCATATCACTGGCAGTTGCATTATCGTAATTAATCATGAAATTACAATGCATTTCAGACATGCAGACTCCGCCTATTTTTTTTCCACGCATACCAGATTTTTCTATCAATTCCCAAGCCTTCAAACTTTTTGGATTAGCGAAAGTACTCCCTCCTGTTCTTTCTACAACCGGCTGAGAAGAGTTTCTCATTAAAGTTATCTCATTCATTTTTTGTTCTATTTTTGTAGCATTTTCTCTATTTCTGATGTTAAAAGCAACCCTAGTAAATATTAAATCTTTTGGCAAGGAATTAGAGCGATAAGAAAATCCTATCTCATCTACAGAAAATGTATTTAAATTACCTTGATTATCTACAGACTCAACAAAATCAACTATATCTTTAAACTCGCATCCATAAGAACCAGCATTCATTGCTACTCCTCCACCTACAGTACCAGGAATTCCAACTAAAAACTCAAACCCTGTAATTGAATTCACCTGGCAGAATTTTGCTAAATTAAAATTTAAACAAGCCCCACCAACTGTAATTAAACCATCACCTGTAAATTCTATATCTGTAAAACTTCTACCAAGTTTTATCACAACACCTTCAATACCTTTATCTCTAATAATCAAATTAGAACCAGCACCAATTACTGTAACAGGAACTCTATTTTTATTTTCTTTCAAAAACACTATAAGATCATCAGTATCTTCTGGTTTAAAAAATACATCTGCACTACCACCAACTTTAAGCCAAGTGAAATGTTTTAAGTTATAATCTTTTTTACATACACCTTTAACTAACTGAAAATCCATAAAACTACACAATATTTACAAATTTATTTGGTAATTGATAAGCCCAAGAAGAAATACTACCAGCCCCCATCATTACTATAAGATCACCCTTATTTGCATTAGACATAATAATATCGCTAATATCTTCGTGGCTTTCTAAAAACTCTGCTTTTAATCCCAACTTCTTTATTTCCTCTATTAAAATAGGTGCACTTACACCATCAATTGGAGCTTCTCCAGCTCCGTAAATATCAAGCATATATAATTTATCACTATCTGAAAAACATTTGATAAAATCATGAAATAAATCCTTAACTCTTGAATATCTATGAGGCTGAAAAATAGCAATAACTTTGTTGTTTCTTTTATCTGCTATAGACCTTGCAGTAGCCAAAATTGCTTTAATTTCAACAGGATGGTGTGCATAATCATCAATAATCTCTGCTCCATTATATTCACAAACTTTGGTAAAACGCCTCTTGACGCCTTCAAAATACTTAAATCCATTTTTAATAGCTTTTATTCCAAAATCAAGTTCCAAACCAATAGCAATAGCAGCTAATGAATTAAGCACATTATGTTTTCCAGGAGTCGGTATCGAAATTTTTTCTATTATTGTTGTACCTTCTAAGTTTGGTAAGTTTATTTCTATATCAAAAGTAGAAGAAGAAATATCAGATTTTATGTTATAAGCCCTAACATTAGCATCATCAGACTCTATACCGTAAGTAATGATTCGACGTTCCATTATCTGCCGAGATATATCTCGGACAACAGGATGATCAACGCACAATACTGCAAAACCATAAAATGGTAAGTTTGTAATAAAACTCTTAAAAGCATTCACTAAACTAGGAAAATCTTTATAAAAATCCATATGCTCTGGATCTATGTTTGTTATAACCGCAATAGTGGAAGGAATTTTTATAAAAGTTGCATCAGATTCATCCGCTTCAGCTATTAAATAGTCCCCTTCTCCTACATAAGCATTCGTCACTCTCTGATTAATAATACCACCATTTATAACGGTAGGAGTAAGTCCAGCAGATTCAAAAATACAAGCAATGAGAGAAGTAGTAGTAGTTTTGCCATGCGACCCAGAAACAGCTATAGAACATTTTAGCCTCATAAGTTCAGCAAGCATTTCAGCCCTTTTTATTACTGGAATTTTTTTTACTTTTGCTTCTATTATTTCAGGATTATCATTATTTATCGCAGAAGAAACTACCACATAGGACACATTAGTTATATTCACTGCATTATGCCCCACAAAAACCTGAATTCCCATCTCCTGCAATCTATTAGTATTATTATTTTGAGATAAATCAGATCCTTGAACTTTATATCCAAGATTATACATAACTTCAGCTATACCACTCATTCCCATTCCACCAATTCCTATAAAATGAATAGTATCTAGCGTTCCTTTATTTTTTTTATTCTCTAATAATATCATTCTTACTATTTATAATTAATCTATTCTGGGAAAATTCTTGTACGTCCAAAAAACAAGGACATTCTACTTACTTACTACAGCAAAAGCAATAGCTATTGGATAGTCATCTGAAAGAGAAATATGAATAGAATAGCTATTTAAATCATCAATTAAATGACCAAAGATTTTTACAAATGGCGCTCCTAACGCATTATTTTCTATTGCAATATCTTTAAAGTTTATCTTAGTTCCAATACCAATACCAAAAGCTTTGGAAATCGCTTCTTTAGCTGCAAATCTTTTTGCTAAAAAAGAACATCTTTTTTCTATATTAAGCTTAAAAAATTCTTTTATTTCAAGTTCATGATAATTTTTATATAAAAAATTATCTCCAAATTTTTTATATAATTTCTCTATTCTGGGAATTTGGACTACATCAGTACCAATACCCATAATCGACATGTTTAGATTTTGCGAACTAGCTTTTATTTCCATTCTGTACTTGATCTTAATTAGCGAGTCCAGTTACAGAAACTAACACAGCTTTTTGGTATTTATATTAGTAACAAAAGCTCTTGTGAAATCAAGGTTGTTTAATTTTGTTGAAGTCAAATCTGTTTCATTAAAAGTGGTGTTTTTTAAATTAGCATTAGTTATTTCTGATCCAGACAAATCTGCTTTAGATAAATCTGCCTTACTAAAATCTACATCTTTGAACAAACAACTAGTAAACTTACTATCTACCATTTTAACCCCTTGTAAAATAGAATTACTAAATGTGACTTGTTTTGCTTCTAATTCTGAGAAATCCATATAAGCCATATTGAAGTTCGATAAATCACGACTAGCGACAAGATCTTCTATTGAGTTATAAGAATCTCTAATATTCATATTTGCTAATCCCTTATTATTAATTAAAATATTATGCAAAAAAGGAGAATTAATAACCACTGCTGCTAAATTAGATACATTCCTAATTTGAGAGTTATTCACTGGAGAATTATTAAACACTACTTCTTCCAAATTAGAATTTATTAAAGCTATTTTATCAAGCTGACTTGTTGTAAAATCAGTTCTTTTAATATTTACCCCTATAAAAATTGCTTTACTTAAGTCAGAACTCTTAAATGAAGAATCTTCTATATTGTAATTTTCAAAAAAAGCTTGTACCAAACTCACTTTGACAAACTCTGTTTTATTAATAGTGTTATTTGAAAAATGCACATTATTAAAATCAGAATTGGACACTTTAAATTCTTTTAGAGATGCTTTATCAAAATCTCCATTGGGCATCGATACATTATCCATATATACATTAGCAATATCAGCCCCTATCAATTTAACATTGTCCAAATATGTATCTTGAACTCTACTACCTTTAATAACTGAAGAAGTAAAAACTACATCTTTCATATTACAATTGTTAATCGATACTTTATCAAACAATACTCTTTTAAATGAAGCATATGGAAACAAGCAGGATATAAACTTTGTCTCCCCTGTAAATTTAGAGTCATCAAGAATAGTTTGACTAAAATCATTGTTTGTAAAGTTACCATCTGTAGAATTAACTTCACTTAAATCTGAAGATTCAAAACTACAATCTTGTGCTACAACCTTAGACATTATTGTTTTTCTCATATCCACACCAAAAAAAGCTGTATTTTTAATATCAACATTAGTAAAAGTTGAAGATACTAAATTAGCTTTCTGAAAATTAGAATTTTCAATTACAACATTTTGAATTGTTGCCTTGGATAAATTTACCTTATCAAATTTTGAATTATAAATTGTAGACCCTGCAAATTCAGCTTCTTCAAAATTACAATGTGAAAAGTTCGAATTTATAAACTTTGATTTATTAAATATAGAAGCTTGAAAATCAACGTTATCTGCTACAAAATCATTAAACACAATACCAGATAAATCACTTTCCTGAATCGTCGCACCACGAAAATTTGTGTTAGTTAAATTACAGCCAGAAAAATCTACTCCCGATAAATCAGCACCAGCTAAATTAGCTCCTGTTAATTTTATACCTTTTAAATTAGTACCAAATGTACTTTTTATATCGACACTCTGTTTTTGATCCGAGCGTGAAGCTATATACTCTCTTATTTTATCATTTTCTGCTTCAGATAAAATACCATTATTCCGAACATCCCCTTCACTACAAGCAACTAATAACAATAAAAAAGATAAAGAAATTAATTTTTTCATAAAACAACCAGACTAACTAAACTAATAGTACACAATAACAGTTTCAACATCTATGAACAAATAAAAAACTACTTACGCCAAATCAAATTCTTTTTCTTGATCCATCGATTTACTCGCAGCATGGATACTTAACATCTTAAGTTTCCTATGCAAAGCAGATCTTTCCATACCAACAAAAGTAGATGTTTTTAATATATTATTATTAAATCTGTTCATCTGCGCTGATAAATATTGCCTTTCAAAAACCTCTCTTGCTTCACGAAGTGGCATAGACATCATATCCAAATTATTATCAGGTTTGGATATATTCACACTATTATTTATTACATCTTGAGGCAACATATCCGATTTTATTTTTTCTAGAGTTCCAGCTATTGGTGGTTTCATTATCAAAGTCCACTCTATAACATTTCTAAGTTGCCTAACATTACCTGGCCAATTATATGCTTGCAAAGCAGCTACTGCTTCATCAGAAAACTCCCTTTCTTTTAAGCCAGAAAATTTTGACAATTGTTTAATAAAATACTTAACTAAAAGTGGAATATCTTCTTTTCTTTCAGATAAATTCGTTACGTAGAGCGGAACAACATTAAGTCTGAAATATAAATCTTGCCTAAACCGACCTTGAGCAATTTCCGCCTGCAAATCTTTAGTTGAGGAAGTAATAAATCTTATATCTAGCTTTACCATTTTGTTATTGGCTTTTACTAAAGTCTGATCTTTTAGAAACTTAAGCAATTTATTCTGTATAGCCATTGGTAAATCGCCAACTTCATCTATATATAAAGTACCATTATGAGTCGCTTCTAAGACACTTATTCTTTTATCAAAAACACTACCCAACTCTTGTTTCTCTTCATCGCCAAATAACTCTTGTTGTATTTTATTTGCTGACATTGAGGTTGGGCTAAAAACTAAAAATGAGCTACTAACCCTCTTAGATTTTTTATGAATCAACCTTGCTGTTAACTCTTTACCACTACCAATACCACCATGAATCATCACCCTTCCAGAAGTAGGAGCTACTTTTTCAATTTCACTTTTAAGCCTCGTAATAACAGAAGAAGATCCAACAAATTCTGTTTTGTCAATTACCTTAGATCTTAAATCAATATTTTCTCTCCTTAGTTTCGAAGCTTCACAAGCTCTTTTTAACAAAATAACCATTTTATCATGAGTAAACGGTTTTTCTAAATAATCATACGCACCCATTTTAATAGCACTTACAGCTGTTTCAATAGTACCATGCCCACTAATTACTATAACAGGCATCAAAGGATATTGTTTTTTTATTATCTCGAGAATCCCTAAGCCATCAAGTTCACTACCCTGCAACCAAATATCAAGTATGACAGCGTTTGGAGTTTTTTCTGCTATTGCATTAAAAGCCTGCGTACTATTTGCAGCCATTCTACTGGAAAAGCCTTCATCTTTTAATATATCAGATATTATATCTCTGATATCCATCTCATCATCTATTATAAGAACATCTAATGCCATAACTCTTTTCTCCTATATAAAAAAACAATTTTACTCATTTGTTACTTCTTAAAATAATTCACCAAACAAATACATAGGTAGTAAGTTATCCTTATAAAAAATATAAATCAACATAAATAATAGCATTTATGCAACATATCAGCCAATTTCTTACAAAAAAGTTAAAGGGTTAATACCCCAAAAGGTTTATTTTACTCTAATTCTTAATTCACGAGTGTTAAAAATTAACTTTGTTCCACCTCCTCCCTCTTTCCTATTAAAAATACTAAAAACACCAAAATGATCTTGAACAATTCTATAAACAATAGCTAGACCTAGACCTGTACCTTTTATTTTGGTTGTAAAATAAGCATTTGTCGCATTTTCTAAAACTTGCTCACTAAAACCAGGACCATTATCTAGAACAGAAATAGATACAAACTCCCCATCTACCATAATCTGAACTACTATTTTCTTTTGCCCTTCTCTTTCTTCCAAAGCATCTTCAGCATTTTGTACTAAATTAACCATCACTCGATTTAATTGAGTAGCATCGCATACTAAATCACAAGATTTAATATTTGCATTAACTGTATATAAAATACTATCATTAATTAATCTTCTAGTATCCACTAAATCATTAATCATTGATAGTATTTCAGATTCCGAAAAATCAGGAGATGGTAACCTCGCAAAATTAACAAACTCAGAAACTATCATTTTAATTTCATTAGAATTTTTTGTAATGTTATTAATGTATTTTTCAAAAGAATCTTGATCTTGCACTTGTCCCTTAAATTTTCTTAACAATCTTTCTGCAGAAAGTTGAATTGGAGTTAAAGGATTTTTTATTTCATGAGCCACTCTTCTTGCTACATCTGACCAGGCTAGAGCTCTTTGAGCGACAAGCAACTCTTTTTGTTGCCTATCTATCTGTTTAACCATTCTATTAAAGGCAAATGACAGTATTTTGATCTCATCCTTCTTTAACCCATTTTCTGGAACTTGAGCAGTCAAATCACCATTCTTTACCCTTTCCGCTGCAATTACCAACTCCCTAATAGGCTTTACTATTCGTTCAGCAAAACGCCTCCCCCAAATAATTGCTACCAAAACTAAAATCATTGCAAGTAAAATAAAAATCATGGAAAATTTTACCTGTAAATCAAATATCTTAGTCTTTAACCTAAAATATTCTTGAGCCGCACCATTAGTTTTATTAATATGTTCAATTATTTTTTCATCTACTAACCTTCCTATTAATAGATAAGTATCATTATACTTATGTAATTTTATTAAAATTCTTATTTTAGTTGGATCAGAAAAAACTTGAACCACCTCTCCCTTATTCACTTTTTCAAATATGTAAGTTGGTATAGTTAGAAAAGATAAAGAAAAACTTAAAGCCGTTTGAGCAAGAATAGTATTTGTATCTCGCTTAAAAATTATCGCTTCATCAAGAGCACGCCATTCTGCTTGCCCCGCTAAGATATCTTGAAACAAATCAGGGTTATCAATCAATTTATAATATAAATCATCGTAATCATTAGAAATTGAAATCGCTGTATCCTTTAACTGCAACACATGCTCAGCTATGTAAGATTCTCCTACTGTAATTGATTGCTCTAAAACCCTAGATATTCTGTCATCAAACCATGATTGAACTCCAAAATTAAAAAAATAAGTGGAAAATACAGCAACAATAATCGTTGGTACTGCAGCACCAAGACTAAAAGCAATTATTATCCTTTTCCTAAGCTTTGAAACTCTTTTTGTCCTTTTTTTTAAAAAATTAAAAAATCCATTAGCACGATTATTTATTAGTAAAATAGCAAGTAAAAGAGATGTTATTAAAATAACCAGCATCAATCCAATAATGTTTACTGGGTCAATCTTACTAGAAATAAACTCTAAATAAGCAAGGAAAATACTAGCTACAAGACTTATAGTAACAGCACTTATAATAATATAAGAAATATTTTTGCTGTAAGAATGTTTTATTATAATTTGCCATAAATTTTTTAAAAAAATCATATATCAAATACCTAAAGATTAGCAATAACCTGTATATTATAATTTCAGATCTTTTATTTTCTTTCTTAAAGTGTTTCTATTAACACCTAATATCTTCGAAGCTTTTACTTGAATTCCATTTGTATGATCAAGAGTTTTTCTAATCAGAACCTTCTCTACCTCTCCTACAACTCTTGCATACAAACCAGGCGCTGGAGATTTATCTTCATGCATCTCAAAAAACTTATCAATTTTAGCCTCAATTGCATCAATAATTGAATTATACTCTTTATCTTTCATAAAACGTAATTTAACTTTTAAATAGAACTATAAAATCTTTGTATTTTCTCTTTGACCTCAGAAACATCCACAGCTTGATTAATACTCGCTCTAAATTCACTAGAGTTAGGAAGACCACCACTATACCATCCTAAATGTTTTCTAGCCATTTTTATCCCTACATTCATCCCATAATAATTTATCATATCATCATAATGATTCAGTACAATTGTTAGCTGGTCGTTTATAGATGGAGCAGATAATTTCTTGCCTGTTTTTAAAAAATACGCAATTTGAGAAATAAGCCAAGGTTTTCCATAAGCACCACGACCAATCATTATCCCATCAGCTCCGGATTGATCCAAAGCTTCCTTAGCAGAGTCAAAACACACTATATCTCCATTAGCAATTACTGGAATTTTCACAGCTTTCTTGACAGTAGAAATAAACGCCCAGTCAGCTTTACCAGTATAAAATTGACATCTGGTTCGACCGTGAACTGTAACCATCTTTATTCCAGAATCCTCAGCAATTTTAGCAAGAATAGGAGCATTTTTTGTATTATCATCCCAACCAACTCTCATCTTTAAAGTCACTGGAATTTTTACAGCTTTAACTGTTTTAACTAATATTTCAGCAGCTAATTTTTCATCCCTCATCAAAGCTGAACCAGAATAACCACCAACAACTTTCTTTGCAGGGCAGCCAAAATTCAAGTCTATGATTTTAGCTCCTAAATCTTCGTTCATTTTTGCAGACTCAGCAATCACTCTAGGTTCACACCCAGCCAACTGAACACAAGCACCTGTAGCATCATCATTCATTATAGCACATTTTTTCATTGACTGATGAGATTGAACAATCATAGCTCTACTGGCTATCATTTCAGATACAACGAGACCAGCTCCGAAGCGCTTGACTAATTTTCTATACGGCAGATCTGTCACCCCAGACATTGGAGCAAGTATTACTGGGCTAGATAGCTCTATATTATCAATTAAAATTGTCACTTAAAAATTTATTTCATGAGAAAGCACTTTATATCACACATACTATAAAAAATCACCCACTAATTCATATATACTCGTTAACATCTTAAACATAGGTATTCATCTCACTAATTTAATAAGTTTTTTGAATTATTTACCTAATTTTAATCTACTTAAATATTTATTCAGCACCTAAAAAACCAAAAAGATTGACAAATCTAAACTATTTCTTTAAATTTACACAACCGTTTTTGGAAACATTTTTTTAAAAAATAATATACATAAGCTAGGTTTTTTAAATCGTGACTCATAAGTTAATATTTGCTGGATCATTAGGATATGAATTAGTTGCAAGGCTAGATTCTCCAAAAACCCCAAAAGCCTATGTATTGTTCGCTCATTACTTTACAGGCAACAAAGATATTACAGCTCTTAGTAGAATTGCAAGAGCTTTGCATGACGTGAATATTGCATTATTCCGCTTTGATTACACTGGTCTTGGTGCAAGTAGCGGAAATTTTGCTGACACTAATTTTTCTTCTAATGTTGGTGATTTAATAGCTGCTGCTAATTTTATGCGTAAAAATTTTGAGGCACCGCAAATTCTAGTCGGTCATAGTCTTGGAGGCACAGCTGCAATTGCCGCTGCATCTGAAATTCCTGAGGTTAAAGCTGTGGCTACAATTGGTTCCCCTTGTGACACAGTTCATGTTCAACATAATTTTGCAAAACATCTTGATGAAATCAATGAAAAAGGAGAAGCAGAGGTGATGCTCGGTGGAAAGAAATTTAACATAAAAAAACAATTTCTCGATGATGTTGCAAATCAAGATATGCCAAAAAAAATAGCTAACTTGAAGAAAGCATTGTTGGTTATGCATTCCCCAATTGATAAAATAGTAGATATTGAAAATGCTCAAAGAATTTATGAATATGCTAAACATCCAAAAAGTTTCATATCTCTTGACAAAGCAGACCACTTGCTTATGAACTGCCCAACAGATAGCAAATATGTGGCAGCTGTTTTAGCAGCTTGGGCAAGTAGGTATTTACAACCAACTTCATAGCTAGACACTCTAGATATTTATTTTTGCTCTCATATACATGACCTAATCACAATAAAACTATACCCAAAAGAGATTCTACTTCTTAAAACTTTTGCAAGTACTTTTAAGTAAAATCACAACTCCTAAAACCTATCAATATATAATCACGCGATTTAGCAACTATGATCAAATATGCCATGCAAAATATCACTTCCTGAAAATTATAACTTATTAAAAAATATCATGAATCTTCAACATATTGCAAGATCCCTATTGACTTTAATCTTCTTCATCTGAATAAGATTTTTTAATGTAACCATCAGAAAGCTCAGGCGCAGAACCCCACCAAGGATCACCTGTAAAGAATACAACATCCCCATGGTTAAAAACACGATACTTATCATCTTTAGTTTCAAGCACCATCCTCCCCCCTTGTACATAGAAAAAGAATGTTATTTTAGGATTTGTATCAGCAATTTTAAATGCTTCTGATACAGAGATATTATTACTAACGCCAACAACATTAATCCAATCAGCCTCTTTATACATTGCAACATCAGGAATTTTTTTGTAAAACTCACTATACTCTTCAATTTCAGGAATTTTGTCAATTATATCTGTAGTAGCAATTGCAGATGTGGAAATACTTAATAAAAATACTAATTTAAAAAAGATAATAATTGTCTTTCTCATCATCAACCTCTTGTTTCTTCGGTTAAAAACTTTACTTGCGCTTGGTAATGCCATCATGGACATTATACGATCAAAAAAACGCTTTGAATTACTTAGAATCTTAAAAGAATTAAAGCAATGCCAAGGGGTCTAAGAAACTATATGATTATGATATCTAAAACTCTCTACAAAGACATTTTAGAATAGGCACGAAGGCACTGTCAAATAATTATTGATTCTCAACTAACAAAACAGAGAGATTTTTATACATATAAGACACTATTCAACACTGTTAATAAAGCTCTAACAACAAGCTTGCAAAAATATAGAAACTATATTAAACTCAAACTCTTTAATTTAGAAAAATTTTAAGTATATGGCTCGAATAACAGTTGAGGATTGCCTCGAAGAAATTAAAAATAGATTTGAATTAGTTTCCCTTGCAGCGCAGAGGACAAAGGCAATACGTTATGGCTCTCCTATTACAGTTGACGAAGATAATGACAAAAAACCTGTTATCGCACTACGTGAAATTTCTAAAAAAAACCTTGATATAGCACAATTGCGCGAAGACTTAATCAGCAGTTTGCAAACTAGAAATAAAGTGGATATCATCGAGGATGAAAACTTACACGCCGAAAATCAAGAAAATATCTCTGATGATATAGATCTTTCTGACGAAGCTTCTAATATATTTGGTAACGAAGATAACTTTACTCTTGAAACAGATTCTTTTGACGATAATATTAGCGAAGAAGAGAGCAACAAACTAATATAAGCCATTCCATTTATCAAAATTAGACAGCCTCAAACAATAAAACACTTTAAACCTTACTAAAACCAGCAATTTACATAGTCCATTAGGTAATAACGCGACCTAAATTTAAATGGATTCTTGTGCAAGGGGTTAATGCGTATGGATTATCAGAATCATTAGCAACACAAGGGCTAGTAACCTCATAAGGTGGAGAAGGCGTACATGAGTAAAGAGTACCAAATAAACACATTAGAATAAAAGATCTAAACAATTTTTTCATAACAACCAAATAACTTTAAGTTTTTAAATCACCAACAATTAACATCTAGGCCAATTAGCCCTATTCCATAGATAATACCTCTTAAAAGATTCTTATTACAAGTGAAATTAAGCATCAAAGATTATATTCATTATTGTTCAAGCAAAATTTGATAGATTTTGTTGTACATTTACAAAAAAATGAACACACACCTTATACAAATAAATGTTATAATATATTAATCTATATGCTGTGATTGCAACAATAATAAGTTATTTTACCAAATTAAAAACCTAGTTACATAAATATATACGATTTTAATCCAAAAGTTTTATAGAATGATATCTTAACGCTACAAACTCCTGACGAAATTCAGAATCTTTGCGTTATGTAATATCGTCTAGTGACATTTGAGATATAAGTTTATGGAACCTTTATATAAATCAGTAAAAACATACGTTGAGTCTGGAGAATATTTTGCTGATGCCAAAAACTGGTACAAATACAAGTATATTCATCCATTTTCTCATAGATCATTTCTCTTTATATTAAGTACCGTAATATTAGCACTATTCTTTGGTATTGCTATAAATATTAATGCCTTATTCCCAATAGTAACTTCAGTCAGATATTCTACGATGACTAACTCTAGCGAAAATAAATCTGCACAAATTATCAGAGCTAACCAAGTAAATAACGATCCGCTCTCTTCAATTGCTGATATAATGATAAGAAATTATGTAAATCAAAGAGAAGGATACGATTACGACAATCTAAAAAAACAATTTATCTATGTAAAAAACAATTCAACTAGAATGGTTTTTAGAAGATTTTACAATTATATGAATATAAATAATCCCTCATCTCCAGTATTATTATACCAAAAAGATATAAAAAGAAGCTGCTCCCTGATATCATCAAAATTTCTTACAAATACAAAGTCTGAAGTGAAATTTCAATCAATTGCTAGAAACAACACTGGAGAAGTTTTTGAAAATAAGATTTGGCAGGTTATAATCGATTACGAAATTGATTCAATAAAAATTGACCTACCTAATGACACAAGATTTAATTTTACAGTTACTGATTATCAATTAAAACTATTAGAAGATAAAAAAAAGAAATAACATGAAAAATATCTTAACTTTTGTCCTATTATTATTTTTTAGCTTAAATGCTTTTGCAATAAGGGAATCTAGGCCAACACCAATTGACTCAAGAATTAGAGTAATGGTATATCACCCTAATGATGTTTTTAAATTTACTGGCTATTATGGTTACCAAGCAAGCATTGAACTTGCTAATGGAGAAGAAGTTGTAAGTATTTCAATGGGTGACACAACTTCTTGGCAAATAGTTCCTTCTGGTTCTAGAATTTTTATAAAACCTATGGAGCAAGACGCTACAACAAATATGACCCTTATCACTAATAAACGAACTTATTTCTTTGAACTATATGCCCAAGAAACAACAGACATAAGAGACCCAGACATGGTGTTTAATGTCAAATTTTTATATCCAGATGAGGAAGAAGAAGATCATGTTAAAACCTTTTCTAGTGGAGCAGCCACTGGAATAGCTGAACCAGATCTTGAACATCCAGAAAATTTTAATTTTTATTACTCAATCAGTGGCAATGAAGAAGTTGCTCCAATTAAAATCTTTGATGATGGCGAGTTCACTTATATGTAATTCAGAGATAAAAATATGGAAATCCCAGCTATTTTTGCCGTAGACGAAGATCTTAGAGAATCAATGGTGAATTTCAAACTAGACCCAAGCAACAGCAATCTCATTATTATTGAACAAGTATTCAACAAACTTACCTTGCGTGCTGGTAAAAAAATTGTATGTATTTTTAACGAAACTTTTAGACCTTTCTAGATTTATAATCATTGCATTTATGTTAAAAAAATAAAGTCAATTATCACAAAGATCAGATTTATACTTTTGTAGATTCTAAAAAAACAGATTTTTTGTTTATCTATATTATTCAGAACTTTCCAAGCTTTTATTAAGTTAATTATATTGCAAAGGAAAGAAACCTATAATAGTAAAAACTATTACATATTGGGTTACAGTAGCAAAAAATGCGGCTACAACATCATCAATCATTACACCAAAAGCACCTTTAACATTACTATCAAACCAATTTATTGGCCAAGGTTTAAATATATCAAACACTCTAAACAACACAAATGGCACTAAAAATAAAAAGATAAAATCAGTATAAATTTCATCGATTTTTTGAGGTACAGCAGAACTATAAAGAAAAATAACAGAAAAAGAACTGAGAATTACAACTAACATCTGCCCTACTACTTCATCAATTACCACCTCTTTTGGATCTTGCTCTTTCATATTTTTTATATATATACTTGTGAAATAAGTACCAACAATAAATAATACAAGAGTAGCAAAAATTTCAATCAAAAAGAGACTTAAAAATTGTTGCTCATTCTGATTACCCTCTACAATCTGAAAAACAAGTTGGTTTTTTATTGTAAAATTCATTATAATATAGCACAGAGGAAAAGCAACAAGAGACCCAAAGGTACCAGGAGCAATTTTTATTTTGCCTATGTAACAAACAGTTACAAAGAATTCAGCGATTTTATGCATGTAATTCATTGTGATAATTTTTTATAATGTTTTATGTATAGTTACAGTAATTTCAGAAAAAATCAAAAAGCAGTAGCAGTACGCTACTACAAAAAAAAGATAATGCGCCAAAAGTACTAGCATCAAAAAAAATCAATAAAGAGCAACAGACTACTACTTATATAAATAACTAACAAAGCAACCACCATGATTCTAGATCCCGCTCTAATAAAACTAGTAGAAAAAATTAAAACAAAATCTTTAGAAAAAAATTATACCATCTCAGTAACTGAATCTTGTACTGGTGGACTACTTCTGGGTATCTTACTGCTATAGCTGGCGCATCACATTATTTTGATACTAGCATAATCAGTTATTCAAATAAAGCAAAAATCAATATCTTGAAAATCCCAAAAAATATTTTAAATCTTTTTGGCGCTGTTTCAGAAGAAACTGCACAATCTATGGTAATTGGACTTAGTTCTATTGTAGATTCTAATATTATACTTTCAATAACTGGTATTGCAGGGCCTGATGGTGGCTCCAATCAAAAACCTGTTGGCACAGTGTGTTTTGGGCTATACGCTAATAAAATGCTTACATCTAACACATATCATTTTTCTGGAAATCGAGAAGAAATACGTCACTTGGCATGTAAACAGGCATTATTACTTATTCTTAAAAATTTAGATTAGATAAGCCAAACTAAAAATAATAAAGTGAAAGAAATGCCTAGCCTATAATTATTTGGACAAAAACAAAAAGTACATAACTTGCATCTTAGAAAGGCAAGTTATACACTAGACTGAGTCTTACTATCTACATTAAGCTATACCATATTGATACAAAACCAATTGTAATTGATTCCATAATTCAAACTATAAGCTGTACAAATCAAAACTTAATACACACAGACCATTATTAAGTAGTATTTAACGGGATAGAGAATCACTTTTTTGTCTTTTTGCCACTATATTTTGAGCTTGCTCACCGATACGTTCTCCTTTTGTTTTTTTACCAACTTCTGCACCAATACCTTTCGCCTGCTTACTAACCTCTTGAACCATTTTGACCATACCAGATTCAACTTTATTTAATTTTTCTTGGTTCTCTAAACTCATGCTTTTTCTACAAGATTTCGCTATACCATCAAGACCAATTGAGGTACATACATTTCCAATAAAGTTTAGTAGCTTATCTTTTAACGATTTTAGATTAGGAGCATCAACCTTGCCTTTATCATTAAATTCCAATGATTTATCCATATCTTGTTGAAATCTAGATGGACCATCAGAAACAATTTTACGAGTTGTATAAACTGCCTCTTCTACCATTTTAGCTTTTTTACCAGACACAAGATTTCCTATCTGATTAATAAACCCCCTATCCTCTTCCTTTTCTGCAACCAGTTTTGTTCCTGTTTGAACACGTTCCGTGGTTTCTATTTTTTGTGGTTTGAGATAATCATCCATTTCCTTTTTAGTCATTAAATCATCCAAAACCATCTTATCCATAATTCCTTTAAAGGTCTTTTCAATTTCCTCTTTAGCAATTCCTTGGCCATCTTTGTGTCTATCAATCAGAGAGTCTATTGCTGGTATAATTGTTCCTTGTGCATACATTTTTGCATTAAGATCTGCGCCACTCTCTGCTAAACCAGATGCCCCACCACGTTCTTCTGACTGCAGGGTTTCCACTTCTGCCTTAGCACCTCTAGCACGCCTTTCCTCCTGCTCTCTTAATTTTGTTGCTTTCTCAGCGAATTCTTTAGCCATAAATCACCTCAGTTTATTACATTAGCAACTTAGAACTTTCAATTGCAATCCCAAGTATAATTTCATTTTATACTATACTGACAACAATTCCAAACATAGTAATTACTATGTTAATATAAAAATAGTTAAACTATGCTAAAATGCCCTAATGAGATTTAAATTACATTTACGTATCTATTCTCTAACGTATAATGTTCTGGTTAACTAACCAAAACATCTGATCCAAACACACTATTAACAATAGTTAAAACAGCTTCTAACATTTTTTTGTTCTTTCCAATAAAATTCTAGGTAAATCTATAGGCTAGTTACCCACTAAAGCTAAGTTAGTGGTAATGTAAACTTAAAAACAGTACCATTTTTACTGTCACTTTTTGCTGAAGTTGTGCCATTATGAGCCTGAATAACAAGTTTACATAAAGCAAGCCCTAACCCAACTTGGCCATTAGGTATATCACCAGATTTAGTACGAGTCACTGATCCAACAGTAAAAGGATCAAATATACTCAATAACTCTTCTTTTGGAATCCCAAGACCTCTATCAGTTATAGTAAACTCAACCTCTGAATCAGAGCTCTTTAGCCTTATAATTATAAGGCCTGATTTTCTATCATGACCATATTTTATAGCATTAATAATTAAATTATCCAAAGTTGATGTTATATAATATGCATCGCACTTAACATTTATATTATTGTTACCTTGAATACTAAATATCAAATCATCATTCTCTAAATATAATCGTTTACAATGTTCTAAACGACTATATACTAGTTCACTTAAATTTACTTCAGTTCTATTTAATTGATAAGTCAGTGACTTGAGCTGAAACATCAATCAAGCTGTTAACGAGCCTGAGCAACCTATTAGAACTCTTGGAAACCATACTTAAGCCTTCTCGCATTTGATCATCACTGAGTTTATCATAGTTACTTTCCATAAGCTCAGTCATAGAAACTATAGTAGAGATTGGAGTATTTCCTTCATGTTCAAGATTAGCTAAAAATTCATATTTTAATTTCAAAGCTTTCTCCAACATCTCTTCTTGATCTTGTATTTTAAGATCTAAATGTGCAGCCTTATCTTGTATTAGTTTTTCATATTCTTGCTTTGGTTTAAAAAATGCGATCAGCATACTAGTGACTAAAAGCATAGAATAAGTTATCTTAAACTGCAAACTATCCATATTTTGCGGAAGAAAATTCACATCTGCATAAATCTTATAACACTCTATACTAATAATCGTTCCACCTATAATAATCAACATCGCAACTTGCCAACGCATTAAAATACCAACAACAACAAGACTAGCCATCAGCACAGTTAGTTGCATTTGGTCAAATTGACCTATAATAACCATTAAAGTACTACTGAAAGCTAAATTATAAAAAACTGCTATATTCCATAAAACGGAAACAAATGTTTTATTTTTAAATTTATTTAACCATAACGGATAAATAACAAATGTAGTTGATAGAATTAATACTGAGTAATATATGGGATTCAGTATACCACTATTATTGTTCTTGCAAATATCTTGGTAATGAATAAGCATTAGAAAATATTGCTACTATACAAAACAATCCAAAATAAACAAAAATTCTTTCTTCATTTGGAGTATTATTTTGACAAAACTTGACTAAACTAAAATTTCTTATTGAACAAAGAAAGTTATTTCTCCGCTTCTTTTTTGCTAATATGAAAGCATCAAACTGCCCTTGATCTTGAATACCAACCCATCCTCCTTTTTCTCTAAGAATATAGTGACTCCCTATAAGAAATATTAGACTAACTAACGTTCCAGGAATGCCAGATATTATACTATATTCATTTGAAAAAAATTCAAAATAAACCACTGTACAAAAACCAGCAACCATACTAACTAACAAAGCTCTAGCACTAGTACGAAAACCAAAAATAGCTAATGTAAAAGGTAACGTTACAATTGGCATATAGAAACTATACACAGATAAAAGTAACTCGAGTAAATTCTCAGCAAACAAACTGACCGACAACGCAACCATGCCAATAGCTAAAGAACAAAAGCGAGCTAATTGAAGTTGTTTTCTTTCTTTAATTTCAATTCCAAGAGCCTTAGGGAAATCATAAGAAATTAATACTGCCGAAGAATTAATATAAGAATCAGCGGTAGACATAACCATTGACATGATACCGACAATAAAAATACCCTTGAATCCATAATTGAGGTAATGATCCATTATGTACTGAATTACGTTATCTGCATTAATATCTACAATAGCAGGGTCAGCTCGAAATAAAACTCCAATAACTGTGTGTACTAGAGCATCACAAACAAGAATAAAGAATATTGCTATCAAAAAAGATCTAGATACTTGAGCAGTATTTTTAGACATTGATATTCTTTGAAAAATAGCAGGATCTAAAAGAGGTATCATTAAAAACAAACATAGATATAATGTATCAATAATACCTTGTTTTTCTCCCTCTGAAATTACGTTATAATGAAATAGTGGATCTGTCATTACTGCGTTAATTATCAATTCATTATCACTAAATGATTTCCAAACCAGAAAAGCAACCATGGGGATTACTACACCAAAAGTAAAAAACTGGATTAAATCAGTAAAAGTTACTGCTTTGATACCACCAAAAGAAGAATAAGTAATAATGATTAAGCTACTCACTGCATCAGCATACAGCCCAGACATTCCAAGCCATAAATTAATATGGTTTGCAAGACTACAAATTGCATAGCAACTCTACCTATAGCGGGAATCGTGCTAAATATAGCAATTATAGCTCGGACATATCCACTTTGATATACACCATGCATTGCATCAGCGACTGATAATTTTCCTAAGAACTCTCCCATACGAGGAGCATAGAAATAGGCAATAAACCAAAAAGAAACCGCTTCTGCTAAACTGCATATAAGAAATAAAATACCTTGCTTATGGGTTTCAGCTATCGTTATACTGAGGTTAGAACCACCAATCCAAGTTGCAGCAATAGTTGCAACAATAGTAGAAGTAGCAAAACTCCTTCCCCCAAGAGCGTAACCTTTAATATTCTTTATACCAAGACCCGAAAAAAGACCAAATGTTAAATTAGCAATCAAAAATGCCATAACTATAAATAAATCTAAAGACATAACCTTAATTGAACCTCATATTATGTTAGTTTTATGCTTATATGTGATTATAGCTTAAGTAAAAATAGGAGCGCAACTATAAATTTAAAAAAATATAGCTATTATAAACCTAATAGATAACAAGTTAACTATTGATAATACCTAGCTAACAAAATGTCAGAGAACTAGAATAATAGCCAAGTCCTAACTCATATTATATCCACCATTAATAGATAAAGTTTCACCAGTAATAAACCCTGATTTATCATCAATAAGGAACATAACAGCCCTTGCTACTTCTTCTGGCGAACCAAGTCTTTTCATTGGCGTGGAATTAATAATTGTTTCTAGAATTGCACTTGGTACGTTTTTCATCATATCTGTATCAATATAACCAGGAGCTACGCAATTCACCGTAATACCTTTGGTAGCAGACTCCCTAGCTAAAGCTTTGGTAAAACCTATAATACCAGCTTTAGACGCACTATAATTAGTTTGTCCAATTTGTCCAGCTTGTGCATTTATAGAGCTGATGCTAATTATCCTACCAAACTGATTATTCCTCATATTATCAATAACTGATCTGCACATATTAAAGCAAGAAGATAAATTGACATCTATTAATTGACGCCATTGTAACAACTCCATTTTATGCATCATGGAATCTCTTGTAATACCAGCATTATTAATTAAAACAGATACATGTTTGCCAAAATCTTGTTCAATTTTTGCAATATTCTTTTTACATTCTTCAAAATCGGATACATTCCAAGAAATAGTTTTAATTCCATATTTTGCAGAAAACTCTTCCGCAAATTTATGATTTTGCTCATAATTTGCTACAACATCATATCCTTGCTCTCTTAAGGCGACAGAAATTGCCGCTCCAATACCTCTTATTCCACCAGTTATAACAGCTAATTTAGACATATTCCCTCTTATTTTAAATATCATTGATTGTAATTTGCACTAAGTAATACAATTATTCAAGTCGTTTTATGATTATTTAGATGTAGTGATTTATAATTTTAAAAAAATTTGTTAACATTGCACTAGACATTTAGAATTGTAGATACTAATTAATAGCTATCTGGGTTATGTACAAAATACATTAATCATCCTATATATATTATAAAAGCACATTTTCAAGAAAAATCAGTTGGTATGCTTCATGATACAAAACTTACTTGTTACTATTTTTTTAGTATTATTTTTATTGCATAATGCTTATGCAAACATGATAAGGGACTCAGAAATTGAAGAAACTATTAACTTGGTTATCGCCCCTCTAAAAAAAGCTTCTGGAGTGCAAGATCTAAAAATCTTTATTATCAATGATGAAACTCCTAATGCTTTTACCATAGGTGGATCAGTAATTTTTATTCATAGTGGTCTAATAACAAAATTTCCTGATCCTGATGTATTACGTGGCGTAGTAGCTCATGAACTTGGCCATATAGTTGGGCAACATATTAGTCGCCGACAAGAAACAATAGATAATTACACGCTCCTTGCCATGGGTAGTGCAGCAATAGGTCTTGCAACTGCTATTAGCACTGGCCCCTCTGGAATTGCAATTATGTTAGCAGGAAACCATGTTGCTGAAAGATCAGTACAAGCTTATTCCAGAGCATTTGAGTCTAGCGCTGATCAAATGGCTTTGAAATTGCTTGAAAAATCTCATCATAGTAGCATAGGTATGATAAAATTCTTTGAAGAAACTCAAATTAACTCGAAGAGAAATTTAATAAATCCTTATGAACAAACACATCCATTAAGTCAAGATAGGTTACTCATTTTAAAAAACTACAACAAAAGATCAAAATTTGCTACAAGCCAAAACACCAAAGAGCTACTATATAAATTTCATAGAACTTCTGTTAAATTAGCTGCTTACACTACCGCACTAAGCAAATTGCCAGAATTGCATTCTAAAAAAAATATAGATGAATTTACTCATTATATGAAAGCTATTGAATATTTCAAAGTTGGTAATTTCAACAATGCTTTGAATCACTTTAATAGATTACTTATAACACACCCCAAAGATCCTTACTACCATGAACTAAAAGCACAGATATTATTTGAAGCTGGCAAAAGTAATGCGTTGACAGAATATAATATTGCTTGTGAAATAAAAACAAACGACCCTTTAATGTTACTTGGCAGAGCTATAGTAGGAATTACCACATATAATAATGAACCACCTAAACTAACTGAATTTTATAAAGACTTGCTAATTGTAATTAAAAAAGAACCGGATAATTTGTTAGCACTATATTACATGGCTATTTACTATGAAAAAAAGGTCTAAAAGCTAAGAGTTACCTCAATTCAGCTATTATCGCTCATAAATCTGGAAATAGAAAAAATGCTAAAAATCTTGCTACTGCTGCTCTAAAAGAGCTAAAAGAGAAATCACCTGATTGGTATAAAGCAAACGATATTATCGCAGCAAATAAATAATATTTGAATGTTATTTATTACTCAACAAGCTATTTTGTTTTGCAAAAACTGTTATTATCTAGTAATCATAACATGTTTACATTTTGCAACTCAAAACATTTAATAAATTTATGCAAAAAATCTTTAACTCCGTATTACTTATAATTTTTCTTGTCCTAGTAAGCTTACTTGCTTACAAAACACTTAAAACCCCTGAGGTTTCAACAATTTCCGTTACTAATACATCACCTACTGATGGCAACAAATCAACTCCTGAGGGTAAAGAATTAAAGTTTAATGAAGATGAATTTAATAGAAAAATTCATGACTATATCTTAAATAATCCTGAAGTTCTTATTGACTCTATTGAAAACCTACAAAGAAAGAAAATGGAAGGTTCTAATAAGAAGGTGGCTAATTATTTGTTAGAAAACAAATCTACTATTGAAGACGAAGGAACGCCCCCTACTTTAGGCAATAAAGACAGCGATATAACTATAGTCGTTTTTTACGATTATAACTGCTCTTTTTGTAAACAAGCAAATAAAATTACTAATGAACTCTTAGCAAATGACCAAAGAATAAGAATTGTCCTTCGCCCTATACCAATATTAGGTGGAACTTCTATGTACGCAACTAAAATAGCCCTAGCTGTTCACAAAATATCAGAAGAGAAATTCCCCCTTATTCATAATGAAATGATAAAAATGAAACCTATTACTGAAGAAGGGGTAAAAGCGTTATTAATTGCTCATAATATTGACTATAAAATAGTTGATAACGAGCTTAATAGTTTTTCAATAAAACAACTAATATCGAAAAATTTTGATCTTGCTAAAAGTCTTGGTATAAAAGGTGCACCATCCTATGTGGTTAATGGAATATTTATACCTGGGTTAATTGATAAACAAAGATTCACTGCTATTATTACAGAACTTAGACAACTCGAGGCTCAAGCCAAAAATGCAGAAACACAAGAATTAGACAGCGATCCAAACGCTTCTAAAAATCAAAACAGCAACGATTCTAATAAGAATGAAGAGGAATCAGAACAAATTACTAACTAAACTCAACTAATCAAACTTTAAGTGTAAGGCTATTACTTTGACAGCCTTACACTTTATAAAGATAGAACTTGTAACATCATATTTATCTATTGTAATATACTTACACATATTGATTATTCCTTTAGATTTTTGTTGTTAATAGCAAACAATCTACCTAGGATTTGATAAGCTCTCAACACTTTTTCTACATTATCTATTCTCCATATTTTGGGCTATATTACAAAGTTATTTTACCTAAGGTTTGAACTTGACAAATATATATATTTTTATAGAATGAGTTCACCCATTTATATGGGCTTGTAGCTCAGTTGGTTAGAGCACACGCCTGATAAGCGTGAGGTCAGAAGTTCAAGTCTTCTCAAGCCCACCATCTTTCCACATTTTAACCCAAATATGTAATAGGTGTGTAATACATACCATCAATGCAAACAAAGATATATTACATACAAATAATGCTGTAAGATCTATAAAGCTATAGATTCTAAAAAAAATCTATAGCAATGAATAAAGGTTGATAATACTAACATTTCTCTGAAGCAAGCCAAACTAATGGTTTCCTCAAATATTTTATCTTACAAAACTAACAACAATTTATTTTTGAAGGGATTCAAATATACTGTGAATAGCTATCTTTGTACCACGAACTAATGCTGCTATTAATATAGTCAACATTATAATATTTAAAAATAACATTTAATAACTACCCTCTTATTTTATTCATTTTCTTAGATAGCCTTGATTATCTTACTTAAAAGTAAAATAATATATAAAGTTATTTGACTTGTATTAATAAAACATCTTATACTACTAATTAGTAATTAAAAAATTAACTCTGGCCTAAGAATTAACAAAAATATAGGCTTATTATGAAACACACCTATTACACACAGCACTTTGATTTAAAAAAATTAAATATTCCAGATTATGATTTTGAAGAAGGGTTATATCTTCGTTCTACTAAAAATTATCCTACAAGCCCTAGAGTGCAGGAAAATCCCATATTTACTTTTCTAGAAGAAACTATTCGTCCGTACAGTATAGAAGAATTTAAAGAAGATAGTATTTCTCCTCAGGGTGAAACAAAAGAATTTGATTAAATTATTATTTTAATCATTGCTAACATTACACTAAGATACTCGACATATAGTTAGAATTTTCATTCCTAACCTTTATAAAAGGAAGATTAACAAAAATATCTTTACCTCGTAAAGACTAACTCATTCTCATTTGAAACAGATTTGTTAAATACATAACCATCTTTGTTAAATTGCTTAATATCAGAAATATTTTGAATACGATTTTTTATTATATATGATGCCATCATACCTCTTGCCCTCTTGGCAAAAATAGGCACTATTTTATAATCTCCATTTTTTCTTTCTTTGAATATAGGAGTAATTAAGCTACCTTGTAACAATTTTTTATTAATAACTTTGAAATACTCCAGTGACGTCAAATTTACTAGTAATTTAGCACTTTTATTTTTTAATAATTCATTCAAGTGAATGGTTATAGTATCTCCCCAATATTCATATAAATTCTTACCATGTTTGTTAGTCAGTTTTGTTCCCATTTCTAGACGATAAGGCTGAATGAGGTCAAGTGGTTTTAATAAACCATAAAGACCAGATATGATTCGTAAATGTGACTGAGCATAGCTAATATCACTTTGTTTAAAGGTTTCTACATCTAGACCATCATATACATCTCCTTTAAAAGCATATATTGCTTGACGACTATTCTCTAAATTAAACGGAAGAACAAAATCAAGGTAGCGTTGGTAGTTTAAACTAGCTAGCTTTTTACTTAAGTTCATCAATACACTTATTTCAGATATTGTCAGATTGCGTAAAATTTTAATAAGAGCAAAAGATTCTTCTAGAAAATCTGAATTTGTACATTCACTTTGATTATGATTCGAAAAATCTAATGTTTTTGATGGAGAAATTACTAATATCATTTTATAGGATTATAATTATTAAAAAAGGCAAAAAAACACCTTCTTTTTAATATTTAAGTTTACTTAGCTGCCTTTTTAGCTGCTTTTGCTGCACGTTTTTCTTTTATTGACTTGTGCGCTGGTTCTTTTTTTGCTTCTTTCTTTTTATCTTGACCTTTTGTCATTACTTATTTCCCCTAGTATTAATTAGATACTTGCATCCTACCATATTTGACTATGAGTTAATAACATTTTTTTGATATATTTGAAGTAATTTAGTGACTCCTAATCAATACAATCCATGGGTATTATTTCGTAAACAGGATGTTCTAAGGTAGATATCGAAAGATTTGATGAATCCATCCAACCATGAAATACTAATATTTTATCATCCTTAATTTTATTATCAACCACTGTAATTAACATAAGATTAGAGGATTTTAAAGGATTCATATTTTTTGCACATTTATGCACTTCAACAGAAATATTACCAAAAAACTTACTCTCACCTAAATTAAACTTTACCAAATTAGATTTAGTAGTTATTTTGTTCAAGATAATGATTTTGGCTATTTTTTTGTATGAAAAAACTTCTTCCACTTGAGGAATATTAACTTCATAAGATATACTTTCTTTCTTTTTATCTTCTAATTTTTGCAAATCTTCACGTTCGATTTTCTCAACTTCAGAAATAGCACTTTGGTTCAACAAATCCTTCTCTATCTCTTCTAAAGAATACATTTCCAAAGATTCATCTTCTGCCAAACATAATGTACATAAATTACAAAATATAAATATTATTAATAAAGCAAAGTAATACACTCTATAGTTAATTAGCCACAACTGACATGGATTCTTAAAATTTTTCATATCTATTATCAATAGCTCAAAATTTATTTAATATAAATCAAACTTACCAGCTACAATTCTTGCTTCAATCCTGTCAAGCATAGCATCTGTAACCTCTTGAACCGTATCTTTAGCACTTGCCATACCAAGCTTTCTTTTAAACCATGACTGCTTATTTTCAATATATTCTATTTTTACTTCATTACCATATCGCTTATTAATAAATGAATACAAATCATCTATACCATCAATCAACCCATAATCCAGAGCTTTTTGACCAGTCCAAAATTCACCATTAAATATAATATCATCATTTTGAGTAAGCTTTCCCTTTCTACGTTGTTTAACATTTTCAGTAAAATGATCATATATCGTTTTTTGCAAAGCTTTTACCAATTTTATATCAGAAGATTTTGTTGGCTGAAACGGATCAAGAACAGATTTATTTTTACCTTCAGCAATCACCCTTCTCTCAATTCCTAATTTTTCTATAGCCTCATGAAAACCAAATCCACTTGAAATAACTCCTATACTACCAATAATTGAGCTTTTACTAGCAAATATTTTATCCCCAGCACAAGCAAGCCAATACCCCCCTGAAGCCGCTACATCTTCAACAAAACTATAGATGGGTACATCTAACTCTTTTGCTAAAGAAGTTAATCTCTTTGAGATTAACTCTGATTGAACAGGAGAACCCCCAGGAGAGTTAATGCACAGACATACTGCATCCAATTTTTCTAGTTTAAACATTTTTTCAATCAGTTTGTTTAAAGAAGAAATAGTTAGCCCAGACTTCATAGATCCTGCTTTTCCTATTATTCCTTCTAATCTCATAACCGCTACGACAGGTTTTGTATTAAAAGAAAAGGGTAAGATGGACATTATCTGATCTATTTTACTAGAACGTTTTGTATTAGCAGATGTTTTAGCAGTAGAAATAGAATTTTTACTATTATTTGTTGTTTTCATCTTTTTGCTCTAATTTTTTATCTTCTGTTATATTACTCTGTGTTTGCTGAGATTGATCATTATTTTTGATATCAGTTTTTTTCTTATCTATATTTTGCTCATCGTTCTTTTTTTCTGATTCTGTTGTTATTGGAGTGATTTTTTTATTTAAAGATGTTGTTATGTAACTATTTTTAGGGATTTCTGGATTACCTTTTATTTCAGAAAGCAAAATATTACGAATTGATTCTTCATGCCATTTTGTATTACCCTTAAAAATGAATTTTATCTTTCCTTCAGGATTAATTAGAAAAGCAGTGGGTAACCCAACTACTGACATTGCTCTAAACAGACTATTTTGATAATCATGGTATAATTTTAGATGTCTGATACCATATTTATTAAAATGAGCTTCTGCTGCATCTATACCCTTAAAATCCTCCGACACAGCTATAACTTCGAATGGTAGCTTTCTAAAGTCTTTTTGCAAAACATCTAAACTTGGTAACTCCTCAACACATGAGCCACACCAACTAGCCCAAAAATTAACTAATATAGTTTTTCCTTCAAATTGATCTAAAAAAACCTTGTTGCCCTCTTTATCAAAAAAATTCTCATCTGGTATAAAAGAATTTTCTGGTTTAATAATCATAGAATTCTCAGCAAAAGAGTGAGCACTATGAATAATTATCAAAATATTAAGACTAATAAACCATAAAAACATTTTTGTAGAAAATTTTATCATAGAATATATTGTCCTAATACGCAGAAGTTAATATTATTTACTCACATAAAAACTTATATCTCAAATATCAATATGAAACAAATTATTTTTTTTATCCTTTATTGTTTAATTTTGTCAAGTTGCGGCTTAAAAAAACCATTAGTTTTAGAATCAGAATCTCAAGAAATTGAAAATAAAAAACAGATGCAATGATCTTATCCACATTAATATTTTTTGCAATAGTTACTATTGTTGCTCCAGTCTTTGGCAAATATATTGCATGGGTTTTTTTTGATAAGAATTTCAATCGCTTTATTATTCATTCTGAAAATGAGTTAATGAAGCCACAAACTTGGAAAGGATATTTTGCCAGTCTAATGACATTCAATATTGTTTGCATTTCTTTTACCTTCTTAATAATTTTTTTTCAAAAACACCTACCAACTGAATCTGAATTAATTCAGGAATTGGATTTATCCGCTGCCATAAATGCATCTATTTCTTTTTCAACTGGTACATTTTGGCAAAGTCATAACCCCGAAAATCAATTAAGTGTTTTAAGTCAGATTTTTGCCTTAACAATGCAGAATTTTTTATCAGCAGGTACCAGTATTGCTGTTTTTATAGCTTTTATCAGAGGGGTTATACATAATAACAACCCTTATATTGGTAACTTCTATAATGATTTTTTACATAGCTTTTGTTTTATTTTAATACCAGCTGCTCTAATCATGTCATTGTTTTTAATGGCTGGTGGAGTACCGCAAGATTTCACAGGAGTAATAAACTACAGCAACTTAGAGGGAATGAAGGAGAAATTATTCGTAGGGCTCGCTGCTGGCCAAATGGCCATAAAACATCTCGTTGCTAACGGAGGATCTATTTTTGATACTGGTTCTGCTCACCCATTTGAATCACCATCAAGAATAGCACTAATGATAGGATTATTCTTAATTGTAATTTCACCGATTTCATTAATATTTACATATGGTTTTGTAGTAAAAGCTACAAATTTTAGCTGGTCATTATATTGGGTTATAGTTTTTGTTATGACTACTTCATTATATATTATCTATTTTGGAGAAACTGATTATTCTATTCCTTTAATACTTACAGACAGAACTATAGAAGATAATTTTAATTACACTGGTAAAGAATTAATATATGATAAATTCCCTTCATTAATGTGGGTTTTATCCATTACTATGAGTTCCGATGGTAGTAGTAATGCATGCCTTGAAAATTATTCACCACTAAGCATTTTAGTATTATTTTCTAATTTAGTGATGAGTAAATTTATAATGGAAGGAGTTGGCTCAGGTTTTTTTGCTATGCTTGCATATCTTATTGTTTCAGTACTATTAAGAGGATTGGTTAGTGGAAGCAATAATAACTTCTTTGGTAAAAAGATTTCTATTAATGAAATTAATTATGTAATTATAATATTTTTAATAATGCCAATTGGAGTTTTATTATTTACTGGCCTCACTTTTTCCATCCCTCAAGTCAAAAATATAATAACTTATCAAGGCTCTCAAGCTATAACAGATGTTGCATATAATTTTGTTTCTAGTTTTACTAACAATGGTTCTAGCTTTTCTGGCATTAATACTTCAAACAATTATTTTAATTACATGACAGCACTTGTGATGTTTATAGGTAGATATCCTATTATTTATTACTCACTTGCAATTAGTGGGTCATTTGCTTGCAAACGAAAAATCATCAATTATATTGAAACTGAGCAACAATCTAATATCGAATTAAGCTTTTTTCTGCTAATAACAGTATTAATTGTGGGAGCAATAATGTTTATGCCCTTGATGATTTTAGGCCCCTTACTAGAGTTTATCAATATGTAATAACAAACTTTTGTTACATAACTTCTCTATAAAATAAATATAATCTTTACTAAAAAATGATTACTCGATACATACTTATTTTCTTCTTTTCTTTACTATTACAAGCTTGTAGTACAACAAGTAACTATTCAATTGACTCTTACAAGAAAGTTAGCAGGCAATTACAGAAAAGCTACAAATTAAACAAACCCCATTTAGTATTAAGTTATGATTTAGCCAGAGTAGATAATACAAGCTGTATTTTCTCAAAAGATTTTGGATTATTTGCTAATGAAAAATTACATGCTCAAACCTATCTACAAAAATTTAAAACAAAATACCACTCTACTGCTCACTTATCAAAAGAAGCAAAGCTAAAAATAAAAAAAATAACTAATTTATTAATTAAATTACAAAAAAAACACAAACTTCTAAACAAAAATAATTATTATAAAGTTACCAAAATTGCTAAGTTAAATTTTAACAAAATTAATGCTGGAAAAGAACTGGAAAAATTAGATCAAATAATTTCTCACCTGCCTTTAATGCTTCCATCGTACAACCCTTGCATTTCAAGTAGATATGGCATTAGAAAACATCCTATCAATAAAAAACGTAAAATGCATTGCGGAATAGATTTAGTTAGCACAAAAAAAGCACCTATATATGCAAGCGCTAATGGTAAAATTTCTTTCGTTGGCATCCAAAATGGTTATAGAGTTGTAGTTGAAATACAGCATGGAAATAATCTTAAAACAAAATACGCTCATTTAAAAACACTCTCGTGAAAAAAGGTCAAAAAGTAGCAAGAGGTCAAGTAATTGCTATTCAGGGAAAGTCAGGAAATGCACTAGGAGATCACTTACATTTTGAAATCCATTTATCTGGAAAACATATTAATCCTTACGATTTTATTAGTCATAATTACGAGTGTAATCACAAATAGATTATAAATATCATGATTTTACTATAGATTTTCAGAAAATTTGATTATAATCAACGATTATTAATTCTTACTTATACTAAATAAATTAGAAATGAAAAATCTCTTAAAAATATTATTAATAATATTATTGTCTGAACAAACTTTTGCAAACAATGTAAATAAAATCATTATCACCCCAGAAAAACTATCTGTTACAGAATTCTACGAAAAACATACAGCAATTGGGCAAGCTAAGCTTTCAAACAGCAAAGATTATTTTGCTAAAACCAAAGGAACTGTTGATTTTATTTCTACCATGCAAGGTCATAAAATATCAAAAGGCGATATAATAATAGCGATAGACAAAGCCATTGCTGAAACATCAAAATCACAAGCTGAAGCAGCTTTATATGTGGCAGAATCTAATTACAATCGTGATTTATCCCTATTTAGAAAGAAAATTCTTAGCGAAGAAATTACCAATCAATCAAAAGCCGCTTTAGAAAAAGCTAGAAATGAACATGTAAAAGCAATGAATAGCTATGAAGATATGATAATCAAAGCTATGGATGATGGTTACATTGGCGTAATAAAAGCAAATATTGGGGACGCGGCAAAAGAAGGTGATTATTTATTTAGCCTTACGACAAAAAGTGATATTTATATCTTCGTTGAATTACCGCAAATACTACATAATAGAATTTTAACAAGCGATATGGTTAACGCCCATGGTGAGAAAGGAAAGCTAATATTAGGAAAAATTATAGCTATATCCGATTATATTTCAGATAAAGGCACTATTACTGCAAAACTAATATTTCCTTATAACGATCATTTACTACATGGATCATTCGTAGAAAATGAGATTATTTTTAATAAACATCAAGCTCTTGGACTACCAGAAAAAGCTGTACTAAAAAATAATGAGGGTGATTTTGTTTATGCTGTAACTCCAGAAAATAAAGTTAAACAAGTCTTCGTTACTTTAGGCGTCAGAACAAATAATATGATTGAATTATTATCAGAGGAGTTAAAAGAAGGTGATTTAATAGTTCTAGAGGGACTAACCAAAGTTTATGACGGGGCTGAGGTAGATTATAGTAAAAACGGTTGAATTAGCATATGTTTATAGAAGATATTTTTTACTATATTAAATAATTCAAACCCATATTCTAATAACCAAACAAATAAAATCAAAATTATGACTCTTCCTGCTCTATGTATAAAAAGACCAGTTTTTACTATTGTCCTTAGTCTTATCATCGTGACTCTAGGAGGAATTTTCTATACTAAATTGCAAATAAGAGGCACTCCTAACATTGCCCCTCCAATTATTTCAATCAGTGCCAATTATTCTGGAGCTGATGCTCTTTATATGGAAAAACAAATTACTACTCCCATAGAAAAAGAACTAAAATTATTGAAAAACCTTGAATTCATGTCTTCAGAAAGTAGTGTTGGGGCAAGTAATATCACCCTTTCATTTAAATTAGACACTGATATTGAAATTGCTTTGAATGATGTTAGATCTAAAATCTCCGACCTCAATTACAGTTTCCCTGACGACATGAAACAACCTTCGGCAGCAAAACTTGATTCAGATAGTTGGCCAAGCATTTGGATCAGTATTAATAGTGACAGGCATGATAATCTTGAATTAACTAGAATTGCTGATGATCAAATAAAATCACCACTTGAAAAATTACCTACTGTTGGTAATTCAGTGATATTTGGTGGTAAATATTATTCTATGAGAATAGAACCCTATAATACAAAATTATTTGAGCATAAAATATCTCCTTTTGAAATAGAGCAAGCCATTAAGAACCAAAACAAAGATTACCCAGCTGGTACTATTAAATCTGAAGTTAGAAATTTTACTTTAAGATTAAACTCATCACTAAATAATCCAAAAGAATTTGAAAATATAATTTTAAAGAAATATGCAGATGGCACGATCATTAAGCTTGGAGAAGTAGCTAAAATTTCGCTAGAGCCAATGGAAAATGATGTTATTTTAAGATATAACGGAAGAAGATCAATGGCTGTAGGTCTGATTAAACAATCAACAGCTAATATTATCGAGTTATCCGATAGTGTAAGAGAAGAATTAATTAAAATACGTTCTAATTTACCTACTGGAATTCAAGTAGAAATAGCCCACGATGCAGCTATTCCAGTTAAAGAGTCAATTAAAGAAGTGTTTTTCACTATATTTGAAGCCATTGCACTGGTTGGTTTAGTTACTTACATCTTCCTTGCCTCAGCCAAAATAACTCTTATTCCATTGGTTACAATACCTATTTCATTAATTGGAACTTTTACAGCAATGTATTTCTTGGGATTTTCGATTAACACATTTACATTACTTGCCATGATTTTAGCAATAGGTCTGGTAGTTGACGATGCAATTGTAATGCTAGAAAATATTTTTCGTCATAGTCATGAACTTGGAAAAACTCCCATGCAAGCAGCATATGATGCTTCTAGTGAAATTGGGTTTGCTGTTATTGCGATGACAATCACTCTTGTATCTGTCTTTCTACCAATTGGTTTTATTGAAGGGTTTCTTGGTAAATTATTCATTGAATTTGCTTGGACACTAGCATTCTGTGTATTATTTTCAGGGTTTGTTGCTCTAACCCTTACTCCAATGATGACAAGCAGAATGATTAGCAAATCAGAGACTCCTAAACCAAGAATTTTACAAAAATTTGATCATTTTCTTCAAAATGTACAAAATACTTACATAGATTATTTAATATTATCAATTAAAAATAAAAAGAAGTTTTTTCTATTTTGTCTTGGCTCTGTGGCATTACTAATTATCAGTTTTAAATATGTTGGCAAAACTTTTGTGCCAGAAGAAGATCAAGCTTTTTTACAAGTTATGTTTACAGGTCCAGAAGGATCAAGTGTTGCTGAATCAGAAAAAAGCGTATTGCAAGCTGAAGAAATCATGAAAAAAGATAAAGATATATTTGGTTTTTTTGCTGTTATTGGTTGGGGAGGTGGCGAAAGTGGTATGGCTTTTGTACCTTTACAAGAATGGAGCAAAAGAAAAAGATCACACACCGATATAAAAGATGACTTAAATCAAAAATTTTCAAGCATAGCTGGTATGTCAATATTTGCTACCAGCCCTAGATCTCTTGGCACTGGTAGATCTGATAAAATGGTAGAATTTAACTTACAAACCTCTCTTGAATATGATGAAATTGATCAATTATCTACTAAATTTATTGATATTATGAAAAAAGATCCTTTGTTCCAAAATGTAGAAAGAGATTTTAAATCATCTACCCCAACATTAGAAATTATAGTCAACCGTGAAAAAATCTATAGATATGGGGCAAATCTTGAAACAATTGGAAAAACTGTGCAATACCTAATCGCAGGAAGAACTGTTGGAGATTTTAGAATGGGTAATGACATTTACGATGTAATTCTTAGATACTCAGACGCTGAAAGAAGTAGCCCAGATGATTTGAACAGGATAATTATAAAAACCAATGATAATAATGTTATACCTCTTCAATCAGTTGCTGATATAGTAGAAAAAACAACTGTTAAGGAATATAAACATTATAATACATCTAAAACTATTACTATTAGTTCTGATCTATCACCAGATAAAACACTAGCTGATGCTATTAAAGCAATAGATTCGATATCAGAGGACTTAATTAATAAAGATAACACTAAATTGGAATATTTAGAACAAATCAAACAAATGAACGAATCTTCTGTAGGAACATTAACAACTTTTCTTTTTGCTCTAATTTTTATATTTTTAGTTTTATCAGCTCAATTTGAAAGCTTTTCTGATTCTATTTTAATTTTAATGGCTGTACCATTTTCAATTACTGGAGGAGTACTTGCATTATGGTTATTTAATAATACTATAAATATGTATAGTAATATTGGGTTAGTTACTCTCATTGGATTAGTTACTAAAAATGCTATAATGCTTGTAGAATTTACTAATCAGTTACGTCACCAAGGTTTAAAAATTAATGAAGCTGTTCTTCAATCAGCAAAACTTCGTTTGCGACCAATTTTAATGACAAGTATTGCAACTATTTGTGGAGCTCTCCCCTTAGTTTTAGCGAATGGAGCTGGAGCTGAATCTCGCAACTCTATAGGCCTTGTCATTGTTGGAGGAATGTTAGTTGGCACCTTATTTACGATATTCGTAATTCCAGTATTATATCAAACTTTTAAAAAAGAAAGATCATTAGTGGATTAAATTAAATTATGAAAATATTAGGTATAGACCCAGCTCTTACTTCTCTTGGATGGGGTTTAATAATGCTAAACTCACCTAAAATTAACTATATAGCAAGTGGCTTGGTAAAAACAAAATCTACTGAGTTAATGCATAAGAGACTTTATCATATAGTGGGAGCAATCGAGAATATTATCGAAACTTATAATCCAGATTTAATAGCTATGGAAGAAACTTTTATCAATAAAAATGCTGTTTCTTCTTTAAAACTTGGTTATGTAAGAGGGGCAGTAATGTCATTGATTGGTAAATTTGATAAACCATATTTTGAATACAACCCAAATTTAATCAAAAAAACTGTAGTAGGAGCTGGCCATGCTGAAAAACATCAAATGGCACATATGATAAAACTTATAGTATCTGGCACTCATAATCTCAAAAATCTTGATGAAGTAGATGCACTAGCAGTCGCATATACCTGCTCTGTATTATTTACAAAATGATACTCTTATTTAAATTGATCAATTATATATTTATTACTATAATTAATCTATCAGGGTGTTATCAACATAATAAGTGTAGTTGTTATGTCAAAAAAGAAAGAAATTAGCAAAGAATCTTATAAAAGTTTTTTTAATAAACCCCTAATGAATATGGCAATAGGAAGTTATAAAGGAGAAGTATTTCAATACGTCTCTAGAGAAAATTGTATAGTAACTTCAAAACAAGGAGAGTTATTATATAAAGAAGATTTACGTAGCAATGCTACAATTATTGTTGCCACAAATAAGCATTTCATTTTTGTAAAAAGTAACCTTTTACCAAAAACAATTGAATGCTTTCCTAATCAACCAGAAGAATGGGTTCAAGAACTATTGGGCTCTTCTATATCACCAGAAGTGTAAGTATAATTTAAAGCCAATATAATGATACATAAATTAAAGGTTCAACAAAAAAAAACTATCAATTTCTATAATTTATTCATATATGTATTTTTAATTTTGCTAGCATTAGAACCAGGAACAAATTTCTTTTTAAGATTATATAATAATAAATATTCAAAATTTATAGCTTGTCCTAAAACACCATTTAACGGAGCACGTGATATCTATTTTAGTCAACGGCATGAGGATTATATATTAGCAAATGTTTTTTCTAATTTAGATAAAGGTTTTTATGTCGATGTTGGAGCTCACGACCCAGATCAGCTTAGTGTTACTAAATATTTCTATCAACGGGGCTGGCGTGGAATAAATTTTGAACCATTAGTCAAATACCATGAAAGACTCAAACAAAAAAGACCTGAGGACAAAAATATCAACAAAGCTGTTAGTAACAAAAAAGAAATTTTATCGCTATATGTCCCCATGAAACGTGATACATTGTCTAGTTTTGATAAAAACATTATTTCCAAAATTTTCAGTAATAATATAGAAGAATATAAAGTAGAAACTGTTACTTTAACAGAAGTGTTTCAAGAATTAAAAATCAAAGAAATTGATTTTTTAAAAGTAGATGTAGAAGGAGCTGAAGATAAAGTTATTGCTGGCTTAGATTTTAATCAATTTAGACCTAAAATTATAGTACTAGAGTTTTTGTCACTAGTTGACAAAAATGGTGAGAAAAAGTTTGGCCCTATAATGAAAGAAAATGGATATATACTTGGTACTTCAGATACACTAAATCATTATTATTATCGTCAAGAGAGCCCTGAATTGGGAATGAAATTAAATAGAATAGGTAAGTGCGCTGCTTTAGATTTAGTAAATATGAATTAATCTCTATTAAACCTATCTGATTGCCCAAACAATTTAGCACTATAATTGGTTCAGAGGTATTTTTATATATTGGATTTGATTAGACTCAGGATTGCCTAAATTTCCAGCACGCATATTAACCTGAATTGAAGGTAATAAAAGACGTGGTACGGGTAAAGTCTTATCTTTTGCTTTTCGTTTTTCTATATAAGTATCTTCACTAATAGACTGAGCTATCATAATATTATCAGCTTTCTGCTGAGCAACAGTCGATTCACAACTAGGCTTATCTATTCCTGATGGATAATCATGACACGTAAAAATACGTGTTTCATCTGGTAATGATAAGATTCTCTGTATTGATTGATAAAGAGTTTTTGCATCACCTCCTGGAAAATCAGCTCGCGCCGTTCCTACACATGGCATAAAAATTGTATCACCAACAAATATTGAATCACCAATAATATAACTTATACATGCAGGAGTATGCCCTGGTGTAGCCATTACTCTGGCCTCTAATAAACCAATAGTAAATATTTCTCCATCTTTAAATAAATGATCAAATTGTGAACCATCTAACGGTGTACTATCTGATGTATTAAATAATGGCACCCCAAATTTTAGCACTTCTTTAATATTCTCACCAATACCAACTTTAGTTTCTAGTTTTTCCTTTAAATAATGAGCTCCTGTTAGGTGATCTGCATGAACATGCGTTTCAAGAATCCACTCTACTTGTAAATTTTTATGTTTTATATAATCTAAAATTTTCTCAACAGAATAGGTACTTATTTTACCTGATTGTGGTTGGTAATCTAACACAGGGTCTATAATAGCACATTTACTTGTCTTTTCATCACTTACTACATAAGTAAAAGTAAACGTATCTGGATCAAAGAAATGTTTAATATACATTTTATCTACCTCTTAATAATTACTTCCACTTATGTTTAGTAATTAAAAAATAGTAAATTATAATTACTATTTTTTGTTATTGATAGAATCCATCGCAGCAAAAGCTGCTACTTCTAAAATATCCGTTGCAGAAGATCCCATAGGAATAATTTGTACTGGATACTCAAAACCATTTAAAATTGGACCAATAAACACTTCTCCTGCAAGTTCTTCGAGCAAATGCGCTGAAATAGAAGCAGAATGAAGACCTGGCATAATAAGAACATTAGCAGGACCATTTAGTCTGCAGAAAGGGTACAGTTTTTGCAAATCAGTATTTAAAGCAACTTCCGCTGACATTTCTCCGTCATATTCAAAATCTAAATTCATTTTATCGAGCATTGTGATTGCATCACGAATTCGTACAAAACTCTCCCGAAGTGGGTTACCAAAATTAGAAAAAGATACTATAGCAATTCTTGGCTTGTACCCCATAGATTTTGCAACTTCTGCTGTCTGCAAAGTAATTTCTACTAAGTCCTGAGCTTGAGGAAGTTCACAAATAGTATTATCAGCAAAAATTATGTTATGCTCTTTTGCAAGCATTATGGAATAACCTATAATTCTTTTATCTTTTTTAGGCCTAATTACTTTAGATATATCATCTATACTATCATAGTAACTTTTTGTAAGGCCTGTTACCATAGCATCAGCATCACCACAAGCTATCATACAGGCTGCAAAAATATTTCGATCAGATTTCACAAGACGCGCACAATCTCTATATAAATATCCCTTACGTTGTAGTTTTTTATAAAGATAATCTATATATTTATCCACATTATTATTAATTGCAGCATTCATAACTGTAATATTCTCAAGAGAATATCCCTCTCCCAACTCTTCAACAATTGGATCAATTTTACTATGTCTACCAACAATAATTGGCTCTCCATAGTGCTCATCACGCATCATCATTGCGGCTTTTACTACTTCTTCTTCCTCTCCTTCAGCAAAAATAACTCTCTGTAAAGGAGCATGGCTAATTTTATCAAACAAGAAATGCATATAGTTTGAAGTAGGATTTAACCGGCTTGCAAGCTCTGCTTTGTATTTTTTAAAATCAATCTCTTTCACTTTTGCTACTCCGCTTTTTATTGCAGCTTGCGCTACTGCTAATGGAATAGTGGTAATTAATCTTGGATCAAAAGGAACAGGTATAATATAGTTAGGTCCAAAACATTTTCTTTGTCTATTATAAGCACGATACACTTCTTCTGGCACTGGTTTTCTAGCAAGTTCTGCTAAAGCATGGGCTGCAGCTATCTTCATTTCTTCATTAATGTCAGTAGCTCTTACATCAAGAGCTCCCCTAAAAATATAAGGAAAACCCATCACATTATTGACTTGATTATCATAATCTGATCTACCAGTAGCTATAATTGCATCATCTCGAACTGATTTTATGTCTTCAGGAGTAATTTCTGGATCAGGGTTAGCCATTGCAAAAATTATTGGATTCTTAGCCATAGAAGCAACCATTTCTTTTGTCATAGCACCTTTTACAGATAATCCTAAAAATACATCAGCATTTTTTATAGCATCACTTAATGTTCGGTGCTGGGTAATAGCAGCTTTTTCTTCTTTCCATTTATTCATTCTTTCAGCACGTCCTTTGTAAATAACCCCATGAGTATCACAAAGAATAACATTATCTTTCTTGACTCCAAGCGAGATAGCAAGATTAATACATGACATTGCAGCAGCACCAGCACCATTAACTACCATTTTAATTTCAGACATTTTTCTTTTTGTCAAAAACACAGCATTTATTAAAGCAGCACCAGTAATTATAGCCGTACCGTGTTGATCATCATGAAATACTGGAATATCCATTAGCTTGTTTAACTTTTCTTCAATTACAAAACACTCAGGAGCTTTTATATCTTCCAGATTAATTCCACCCCAACTATAACCAAGATGCTTTACTGTATTAATAAACTCATCAGGATCTGTAGTATCCACCTCTAAATCAAAACAATCAATATCAGCAAATTTTTTAAATAATACTGCTTTACCTTCCATCACTGGTTTAGAGGCAGCTGCCCCTAAATTACCAAGACCTAAAACAGCTGTACCATTAGAAATTACTGCTACTGTATTACCTCTAGCAGTATATCTATATATATCATCTGGGTTATTTTTTATTTCAAGACAAGGTGCTGCAACACCTGGAGAATAAGCCAAAGCTAGATCATGTTGGGTCAAAAGTTGTTTCGTAGGCCTTAAAGCAATCTTGCCAGCTTGACCTTTTTCGTGATATTCCAAAGCTTTTATGTAATCAGGTGAATGTTTTTTATCCATTTTAATATTCAATGTTTGATGATCAATTATCCGTCAACCAAGGATATACACAAGTATTGATAATGACAAGACAGAAAATATAGTAGTAAACGTAATTATTGAAGACATTGTCTCTGGGTCGCCACCAAGTTGTCTGGATAAAATATATGCAGAACTAGCACATGGCAAGCAACTAAATAAAATACCAACAGATTTTGCAATACCCGTAATTGCCATGATCCATAAAATTAAAAAAGTTATTATTGGTGTAATGATAAGTTTTATAAAACTTGCAGAAATAATAATCTTCATATTTTCGGGTTTAATCTTAAATTTCAAACTTGCTCCAACAATCAGTATACCAATTGTTAAAGCTGAATCAGCTAAACTATCGATAGTTTTCTCAATACCAGCATTTAAATCAATTTGAAGATAATTAAATACAAAACCAACAAGGCTAGCAATAACAAAAGGATTGGCAATTATAGACTTGAACATTAGTACTATACTTCGCTTTTTTGATGCTCCTCTACTATTTTGTGGTATATAATGAACAAAACACATTATGGATGTTACATTAGTTAGCACTATCATATACGGTGATATACTGGCGGCCACCACTGATAATCCAACATCTCCAAACAAAGCTGAACTCAGAGCAAATAAAATATAATTATTATATCTAGTAGCTCCTTGAAATAAAGATGTAAATTGAGCTTTATCATAATTTTCTCTTGTTTGATAATATATTGCAAGAGCTGCAACCACTAAATGTGATATTACCAGAGCAAATACTAATCGAAAAAATTCTGATGAAGCAAGTTCAAGTTTATATACGCTACTAAATAAAACAGCAGGAAACAAAAGATAAAAAGATAATTTTTCAAGCCCACGCCAAAATTCATCAGAAACAAGCCACTTCTTTCTAATAAAACTCCCAATAAGAGCTATTAAAACAATAGGCAACACATTACAAAAAACACTATACATGCTTATTTTTTTATTTTGATAGATAAACTAAGTTATTTAAAAAAGATCTTGATTACAATAACAATTATACTATAGCAAATCAAGAATAGCTTCTAAGATTTTTTTACAAAGCTTTAAACAAACTACGCCGAAAGCTTTACTATAGTCACTGCATAGATCAAAGCAATAATAGAAAAAATTATTAACATTACCACATAATTCTTTCTTTTTAACTCAGGTGGCAAATTACTCTTTTTCATCGATTCATACTGATTAAGTATTTTCCTAACATATAACTAACTACTAAAACTATACACTTAATTTATCGATAACAAAACATTTTTTAACATTCATGTTGAATGTTTTTATTAATCTTAGATTAGATAGATTTAAGTATTAAAAATTAAAAATAATATCTAGGGTTATTCAATTTGCCCTTCATCATTTATAGCTCCAGCTACTACAAAATCTTCTTTTGTTATTTCTATATCTTGATTTATATCATCAATTATATCAAAAGATGCCATAGATCTTTTTAATTTCTCTCTTCCCTCTTCTGTTGACTCTTGCATCTTACGCTCCTTAAAAAAGTGTATATGCACAGCACTTCTATCTACTTCAAATCTCTCAGTCAAGTAACTCAGTTGAATTGTTTTTTCAAAATAAGCAATTAGATTAGTAGATCTTTGTGACTTAGCTATATCCACTGGAGTCAATTTTTCACCATTTTGCAATTGGATTTCAGATCCCAAATTCACCAATATTTGAACCAAATGTTCCTGCTTGTTTTTTACAGCTAAATGCAGAGCAGTATTACCTTCACTATCCATACATTTAAGATTAATCAACTTTCCTTGATTTAACAGCAACCCTGCAGCATAAAATTTATGAGTGCCTAGTAATTCAAGCAAAAATCTTCCATTTCCATTTTGTTCGTCTACTGTTCTTGCTTTCACATGATGCAACTTAGACATAATATTTCCCAAACTATATTAAAAAGTACACATAGCTTTATTGTAACATAAATTAATCTAAACTAACAGAGTTACAGTTAACTCTGTTAGTTTATACTGCTCTATATCAACAGATATTCTTGAAAAATAAGAATAAAAAGTATAGACTCCTGAAAAATAATTTAAATGACAAAATAGTAATGAGTTTTCAAGAAAATCTAGATAAGATTTTAATTAAACACCAAGAATTATCAAATAAACTTTCTACTGGTATTAAAGGTGAAGAGTTTGTTAAATGCTCAAAAGAATATTCAGACCTTCAAGAAGTCGTGCATCAGATTAACGATTACAACAAAGCTGTCAAAGATCTAAACGATGCTAAGGAATTCTTGAAAGATAAAACTCTGGATTCCGAGACAAAAGAAATGATTGAGCAAGAGATTTACGATTTAAATGAAAAAATTCCTAAACTTGAAACAGAAGTAAAAGTTGCTTTATTACCAAAAGATGAAGCTGACAGCAAAAGCGCAATAATAGAAGTACGTGCTGGCACAGGTGGTGAAGAAGCAGCGTTGTTTGCAGCAAGCTTATTTGGTATGTATCACCGTTATGCTGATCTTAAAGGTTGGAAATTTGAAATATTATCTATTTCAGAAATTGGCGTAGGTGGCTATAAAGAAGCATCAGCATCTATAAAAGGCCATAGTGTATTTTCTAAACTCAAATTTGAATCTGGTGTACATAGGGTACAAAGAGTACCACAAACTGAATCAAGTGGTAGAATTCATACGTCTGCAGCTACAGTTGCTGTATTGCCAGAAGCAGAAGAAGTAGATATTAAAATTGAGGAAAAAGACTTAAGAATAGATACATACAGAGCTTCAGGTGCTGGAGGGCAACACGTTAACACAACAGATTCAGCAGTTAGAATTACTCATATCCCAACAGGGGTAGTAGTATGCCAACAAGATGAAAAATCTCAACACAAAAATAAAGCAAAAGCACTGAAAATTTTACGTTCAAGAATTTATGAAGAAGAACGTCAAAAAAGAGAAGTTGAACGCTCAAGTTCCAGAAAAAGCCAAGTTGGTTCTGGTGACCGATCAGAACGCATCAGAACTTACAATTTCCCTCAAGGTCGTGTTACCGATCATCGAATTAATCTTACTTTATATAAAATTGATCAAGTTGTAAAAGAAGGGAATCTAGATGAATTTATTCAAGCACTTATCTCCCATGATGAAGCAAAACGTCTTGCAGAAGAAATTTAAATTAACTATTTTACTCCTCTTAGGTTGTTAATATTTTCCTTATAATTACCATCAAAAACATAATTACCAGACACTAATAGATTAGCACCCTGCTCTTTGCATAACTTTGCTGTCTCCTTGTTAATACCACCATCTACTGAGATAATAATATTTCTATCAGCCACTATATTAACAATTTTTTTAATTTTATCTAGCTGGTTTAGCATAAATTTCTGCCCACCAAAACCAGGGTTAACAGTCATTACTAAAATTAAATCTACCTTGTCTAAAATATACTCCAAGACATCAAGACTGCTAGTTGGTAATAGTGCTATCCCTACTTTAACACCTGAATCTTTGATTAAATTAATAGTTCTATCTAAATGAATAGTCGTTTCAGGATGCACAGTAATATAATCGACTCCAGCTTTTATATATTGCATCACCGAATCTTCTGGATTACTAATCATAAGATGAACATCAAATGGTACTTTTGTATAACTTCTGATTTTTGCAATTACCGGCGCTCCAAATGTGAGGTTTGGAACAAACACTCCGTCCATAACATCAATATGGATTAAATCAGCACCAGCTTCTTCTAATTTTTTAAGATTATTCCCTAAGTTAGCAAAATCAGCTGATAATATTGAAGGCGCTATCTTTATCATTTTATTTCCTTCCTTTTCTTGTTTCAAGTAATCTAAATTCCTTAGAATTAACACCCCACCCTTTTCCGCGACAATTCTTCAGTTTGAAGCAATTAATCCTGCCCTTCTCTTTCAGAGATTATTACTAATTAAAAATTATAATATTTATTTTTTATAAAATTGCATGTATCATGTAACCTCTCTAAAAAAATAAATTTAACATTATTTTATGAAATTTACTATAGAAATTGCCCAAGATAATAATGAGTGGGATTTATATAGCGAGATAAATCCTAAATTATTTAAACAAATCCTGAACGAAGTCATAAAAAACTACAAAAACTTTAGTAAAATCAAAAATATAGAACTATCTGTGTTACTTACCAACAACAACAGAATACAACAACTAAATCAAGAATTCCGAAACAAAAACAGCGCCACAAATGTTTTGTCCTTTCCAGATGTAGATATAGATTTTAGACAAATACTTGAATTTGAACCAAACTTAGATTATATGTACTTAGGTGATGTAGCATTCGCTTTTGAAACAATTTTTAAAGAAGCAGAGAAAAAGAAGATTGACTTCTTAAACCATTTCAAGCATTTGCTGTTGCACTCGATCCTGCACTTAATTGGTTACGATCACAAAGATGATGAAGAAACTGAAATAATGCAAAATATCGAAGTAAGAATTTTACAACGATTATCTATTTCGTCGCCATATTTATAAATAAAACAAAAAGGTACCCATAAATCTATGCCAGAAAATTTAGATCCAGAAGAACCTTCCGAAACGCGGAATTCATTAAAATATCGTATTAAAGATTTTTTTAATACATTATTTAATAGATCATCTGCTTTAACAGAAAAACAAAATAGTTATACGAATCAAGAAGAAATTACTAAGACTAGCCATATTCAACAAGATATAATTACAAAGAATTTTGAAAGCTTTACTGAAAAAACAGTTGAAGATGTAATGATACCAAGATCAGATATCATTTCCGTAAGCTATGATATTTCTCTTGAAGAATTAAGTAAAACAATAATCAAATATGGTCACACTAGAACTTTAGTTTACAAGGATAATCTAGATAATGTGATTGGTTTTCTGCATATTAAAGATTTATTTGAAATCATAGCAAAATCAAAAAAATATAGTCTAAAGAAATTAATGAGAAAACATATAGTATCACCTCATTCAATGACTCTAATTGACCTTCTAAGGCAAATGCAGATTAATCGCACTCACATTGCTATTGTAGTTGATGAATACGGTGGAACAGATGGTATAGTAACAATTGAAGATGTTATTGAGTCAATTGTAGGTAAAATTGATGACGAGCATGATACAGATCTAGATTTAGACACTTTTAAAATTCTAAAACCAGGGTTACTTGTAGCCACTGCTAGAATGGAAGTAGAAGAACTTGAAAAACTCCTTAATGTTAAGTTAAGAAAAGAAGATGATGAATTTGACACTATAGGAGGTCTGGTACTTGCAAAAGCTGGAACTGTTCCAGAAAAAGGGGATGTCATAATTATAACAAAAGAAGTAACTGTAGAAATAATAGACTCAACCCCAAGAACGATCAAACAATTAAGAATTACTTGCAGTAAAAAATAACCCATTTATAAATGGATTAAGATAATTACCAATTAATAAATTAATTTTTCATCTCATCATAACTAAAACCGATAGAGTTAGGATTTTATTCCCCTTACTTAATTTACTTCTTTGGTCCATGTTAAACCTTTACCTTCTATTATCTCCATTGAAGATTTTGGAAAATTTCCATCATGATTTAAATATCTTCCCTTGAGAATATTTGCTAAAAAGATCTCGGCATGCGCATAAAATGACATTCTATTTTCAGGTCTTGCAAGCCCGTGTCCTTCATCTTTATATAATAAGTAAACTACTGGTATTCCATGCTCCTTCATCGCTGTTACTATCTGATCAGACTCAGCTTGCTTAACCCTTGGATCATGGGCTCCCTGCACTATTAATAAAGGTTTTTTTATAGATTTTGCATAATTAAAAGGTGAGCGCTCAAATAAAAACCTTTTACCCTCTTCATCATCAGGTGAAGCACCAATAATTTTTTTCAAATGTGCAAAAACTGGTTTCCAATAAGGCGGGATAGAATTCATTAATGTTTCCAAATTTGATGGCCCAACAATATCTATTCCTGCAGCATATAAATCTGGCGTCATAGTCATACCAACTAATGTTGCATATCCTCCATAACTTCCTCCCATGATTACAACTTTATCTTTTTGGGCAATGTTATTATCTATAGCCCACTTTACTGCATCCTCTAAATCATCTTGCATCTTCCTTGCCCATTCTCCATCTCCAGCATTAATGAAGCTTTTTCCAAAACCAGTAGATCCACGATAATTAACACTAAGTACAGCATAGCCTCTGTTAGCAAGCCATTGATGAGTGGAGTTATAGCCTTTGGCATCTCTGCTATTTGGCCCCCCATGAACATAAAGTACAAGTGGTATTGGATTAAAAACTTGCGCTCCTTTGTCAAGCCATCTTGGTAAGGTTAAATAACTAACTAACTCTAAGCCATCTCTGGTTGGTATTGTGACTGGGTGCATTTTAGTAAATACATAATCTTCTTGTTTGGCATTTGAAACAAATAAAAATTTAGCTTCTTTAGTACTACGATCATATAAATAATATTTATATGGACCATCATCTTGCATATAAACAACTATCCATTTACTATCATCAGCCATACGAGAAATTATTTCAATTGTACCAGAATTAAGTTTAGATAAATTTTCAATATCTTCCTTTATTGATTCATCGAAAATCACCCATTCTTTTTCTAAATAATCAATTGCAACAGCCTGTATTTTTTTATCAATTGGATTTACAAGACAAGAATCTATGTCAGCTCTTTGATCCTCATAAATGAGTTTTCTTTTTTTAGTTAATAAATCCACTTCAAAAAGAGCGGCTTTGTCTCTATCAGTACTATCAACAATATAAAGAATTTTACCATCTGTGGTAATATGCAATGCAGAAGTAGTTAACATATCCTCTGCTTTTACTTTCTGAAATAGTTCTGAATCAGAAACATTGTCACTATTAAAAAAGTAAATTTCCCCTTCACCGCTTGGTAACATTTTATAAGCAAGACGTAACTTAAAATTATCGTCAATGGTAAAATCACTATATTTTTCTTTATTTTCAAATATTAGTTCCGTCTTTCCCGTTTTGACATTAATTTTATAAATATCAAAATATTCAGGAACTATTTTGTTCATTCGTACCAAAATTTCATCAGGAAAATTTTTGCTTATCTTAACTATCCCAGATCTCACCCCATCTAAAGGGGTAAGAAGTTTATTTTCAAGTGTTTTGATATCAATTGAGTGAAGTCTAAAATTCTCATCTCCTTTATTATCCATAGCATAAATTATATTGCTATTATTTTTAGCCCAAGAATAATTTCTGATACCCCTTTCTCTATCATCCGTAATTGCTCTTGCATCTAAAGGATCAGAAGTTGGTGCAATAAAAATATTCAACACCCCATCTAGTGGAGCAAGATAGCTAATATATTCACCATCTCCACTCATTCGCACTGCAATTTTCTCTGGATTACCAAACAAAACTTCTCTAGGTATTAGTATATCTTCTTTCATATTTTCTCCTTTATTATCCATAGCATAAATTATAGAATTGTTTATAACAGTAAACATTATTACTAATACTGCATAATATTTTTTTAACATATTTATTAGTAATTTAGGTTGAATCTCGATCTTTAAAAATTATAATCTTTTTTTAATATTATAAATAATGCAATATTTCTTGATGAATTTCATTAATTTCTTTATCTTCACATTTGATTAATTTTATCCGATTAGAATACAAATTTGCAATTTGTTTAAATCTTAAATAAACCTCTTGATGAAAATTCATATTTTTATCTTCAAATTTATTAGCATCCCCCGTTTTCATGCTTCTTTTTATCCCAATTTGTGGTTCTATATCCATAAAAAACGTAATATCAGGCATAATAATTTGCTTGTTATCATCATTTGCTCTCATCAACTTGTTATGTAGTTCAAAAATATATTCTATTGTAAGGTCATTACCTGCTTGATAAGATACAGTGGAATCAATAAATCTATCACAAATAACATTATATCCATCTTGCAAAGCCGGATATATCACCTTGTTGATATGCTCATATCTCGCAGCCATAACTAACATTAATTCTGACACTGAATATAAATCTCTATGAAGCAATAATTCACGAATTTCTTCAGCTTCTTTGGTACCACCTATTTCACGAGTATGAATAGTTTGAATATTCTTTGCAAGTAAGTATTCATGGAGTTTCTTACTCTGCGTAGATTTCCCACTACCCTCTCCTCCTTCAAAAGTAATAAACCTAGGATTATCAAAATTTTTCATTAATACTATTCATCTCATTTAACCTAGAAATAGTTCTTTGAAATTCTGCAATACTTTTGCCAGCAGTATATATCAAAGACGGTTTTGTTTCTAATAAAGAAAACAACAATACTTTATAAAAATAAGCATTGTCAACAAAGTTAATAAATCTAGTCACTATGTCCGTTTCACTTTCAGATATTTGCCTTACTCCTTCAAGAACTATTATCGTAAATCTTTGACAAAGATTTACATAATCTGCATAGCCAAAATCCTGCATAAATAACTCATCAAAATTAGTAAATAATATATTTTGGTGAGTTTGAGGAAAAACCACTTGTCGACCAAAAACTTCAAACTCCCCTGAATGTAACTCCTGCTTGGAACATAAATTATTTTTAATTTTATCTAAAGTTGTTTTATTATCTTCATTAACTGGAAATAGAATTTTATTTCTTGTATCTGCAACTTTTTCCAAGCGGTAATCTTTTTTTGTATCCAAATCCAAAACCAAAAATTTCTTTTTTATATTTTCAATAAAAGGTAAAAATAATACTCTCTGCAAACCATCTTTATATAAATTATCTGGTATAATATTAGTAGTTAGAAAAATAAAAACTCCATTCAAAGATAAAAACGAAAACAACCTCATCACTAACATTGCATCTGTAATATCTTTAATTTCAAATTCATCTATACATAAAACCTTTACTCTTTCTGCAATCTCGTCAGCTAGATTTTTTACTACTTGCTCTGATCCATTATTTAACTGAAATTTATGCATTTTGTGATGTAGTTCTTGCATAAATTTTTGAAAATGAATAATTTCTTTCTTAACCAAAATCATTTCAAAAAACATATTCATCAACATTGTTTTTCCACGACCAACATTACCATAAAGATACACTCCTCTAGTGCTGGATTTCTGCATAAATTTAGGTGTGATACTCTTCACAAATGATGTTGTATTTAAAGAGTTAGCCAGATCTTCAAACAATTCAAACAAGAAAGTTTGTCTTTCATCAAGATTTATGCCTGATAACATTGTACTAGAACTCATTTTAGCTTTTTGGATCATATTTAATGAGTTTTGGCTCTCTTATATCAGCAATTTTATCATATAAACCCAGATAAGCAGCAATTGCCAAAAATAAAGCATTATGCTCTGATGGTTTTACCAAACCTGCTAAAGTACCATAGACTACGTTTACAGAGCTTTTAGAACATTTAATATACATAAGGGCGATTTCAAAACATGGGCAACTTACAAAAGCTGATTTAAGTACTTTCAATATTGATGCAGAATTATTCATATTCACACTTAATTCCATAAACAAATTTAATGATTCCAAGTAATCTGGTTTTAATTCTAAAGATGATTCCAAAAATTTTATTGCTTCATTATCATTCCCTTTAACAAGAGATGATTTAGCTGCTAAATAATAATAAGCTGATATTTCTTCTGAATAATGTAGTAATAACTTCATATCAGATCTTTGTAATTTAGAAACAACAAATATCATTTTTTCCCAAAACTCAGTTTTAGCATAGATCTGAATTAGCATAATCATCAACTGAATATCAGCGTTACTTTCATTAAAAGCTTTGCTAGCATATTCTTCTGATTCTATATAATACCCACTATCAAAGAAAATTTGCGCAAGTCTTTTTGCTGAATAGACACCATAATTTTTTTTATCAACCAAGCTACGAAATCTTTGAATTTGCATATCAAAACTACTTTCTGATTCTGCTAAAATTAAATTTACAATTTCTTTGTTACTTTCATCAAAATCAGGAATTAGTTTATTAGTTAAATCCAAAGATCTTTGTTTGTTGCCCATCAGAAGCTCAGAGATTATTCTCAACAAACGGTCATTCATTCTCTTTAGCTTCTGTTTATGCCATTTACGACTTATAATAGATGGTATATCAAAGATTAAAAACACAGTTTTAAGCACTATCGTTAATATTAACTGAACAATTAGAAATATTGCCAAAAAAGTAAAGATTGTAGTTTCAATTTGATAATCTAGAACTGAGATATTCACATCTGAGTCAAAATCACTAATGGTATTAAATCCCAAATAGAGGAGAAAGAAAACCGCACATAAAATTAGAAGTCTAATCATATTTTTACTCAAATAAGTTATATCTTAAAGCAACGTAATTTTAAGATTTATCACAAGGTTATTCCAAAAATTGTTCTTGTAAATCTAAAGAAAATGCATATGAGGTAAATAAATCAATCTTATTTTCAATTTTCACTTTTAGAAATTTTATTTCTTTATAAGAATCAGTTTCCTGCTTAATTTTAAAAAATTTATTAAAAATATCCGTGTTAAATAATGGAATTTGTTGATAAAATGCATCAGTTTTAAGCAACATATCATTATAGATTTTTAGCATCTCAATCATTTCTGTAAATTCTTTTGGCAATTCAATTTGCACTATAATATCTAAATTTTCAGAATATGGTTGGTCTTTAGAAAATTTGTATAAAAATTCATGAACATTTGCAAGGTAAATACGATAATCATTAAGATTGTTAATCATATTTACATCAGATATTATTTGCGTGTTATCATCTATTATTTCTTTAATCTCGTGGTCATAAGGGTTTAAATCTTCCTCTTCGTTTAAGATATCTAAATCTTGCTCGTCTGGAGCAAATCTTGGTAAATCTTCTCCATCTTGAGAAGCTAAACTATTGGTTTGGTTTTCATTCTCATCTTTATCTGCATCTTCAACAATTTTATCGGCTTTTTCAGATATCGACCCCTGTTCCTCTGAGCTACTTTCTACATCTTTAGTATTGTTGTTATGACCAAATATATCTATACGATTAATTGCCCCAAGCCATAATTCTTTATAAGAAAAAGTTATATATAATACTAATCCAAAAAGTAACGCAAAAGCTAAAACAAATCTTTTGATACTATTTTTCTGTTTACTGATAGTAGCTTTTGTAGATAAATGGCTTGATTTCTTATCTTGCGCTTTAATCTTTTCTGACGTTGTCATAATCCTCTAATTTTTTTAGGATTTGCTTTGCATAAGTACAGGTTACAATTTGTTTAAAATGATCCTTTACTACTTTTTCTACTTTAGAGCTTATAGCAATAATTACTGAATTTTCTATATATTTCAATAGATCATTTCTTACTATTAGTTTTATTAGGGTTTTTGCACAATTTTCTGAGTACAACAAAATATAATCCAACCCATTTTTTAATATTTGAATCTCAGAATCTAACAAATGATCTTTATACTTAATCTTATACACAATTATCCTCTTAATGGTTGGTGGCATCTCTACACTAATAATATTACTCGAAAGGTAAATCAGGTGATTGTGAATATTATTAGGTAAATGTTTTCTTAACTCTGTTGCAGAATAAGCTACATATTTAATATTATATTTTTTTTGTCTTAAGATCTCCGCGCTTACAGAGCCAACTACCCATACATTTTTTTCTCCATCGCCTATAGGCAGAGAATTCGCAGCTCTTTTACTTGTAATGATTATATCTGTAAAATTTTTTAGAATCGTTATATTAAATGGCACATTCACATGCTCAATTAAACTAATCTCTAGACAATCATAATTCTTTGGCACAAGAATTTGCCTTAAATATCTATTATCTTCTTTAGACCTGGTAAGTAATACTTTCTTTTCCATAAAGTATAAGATTCGCTCAAATATAGATTTAACTTATAGATGTTAACATTTATGATATTGTTGTCAATAATACAACTCTTATCTAACAACTATTTCTTTTTACTATAAGGATTATCTGTTTTGGCAAAATACATTCTTATTGGCACTCCTGGCATAGAAAAACTTTCTCGCAAAGAGTTAAGTAAATATTTTGTATAAGCTTCTGTGATACTATCTGGATCATTTGAAAAGAACTTAAAGGTAGGAGGTCTTGACTTAATTTGAGTAACATATTTAAGCCTGACTCTACGACCTAATTTCTTATGAATGGGAAGTGGATGATTTTCAACTGCAAAAGCAAGCCATTCGTTAAGTTTGCTGGTAGTTATTTTTTTATTCCATAAATTATAAATTTCAATCGCCTTATCTAGGACTTCATTTGTTTTATCTTTATTTGTTGCAGACATAAAAACTACTGGAATACCTTTAACCTGAGGAAGTAATTTTTCTAACTTATAAGTAAACTCTTTTTCATAATCTCGTCTTAACTTTATTAGATCCCATTTATTTACTGCGATAATTAAACTCCTACCTTCCTCGATTACATAGTTAGCAATTGATAAATCTTGTTGTTCTAAAGCAATTGTACTATCTAACATCAAAATCACAGTATTGGCAAATTTTATACTACCAATCGTATCACCGGTAGATAATTTTTCTAGACTTTTTGTAACATTCACCCTTTTTCTTAGGCCAGCAGTATCTATAAGCTTCAAATTATGATTTTTATATTTCCACTCTATTTCTATAGATTCACGAGTAATTCCAGCTTCAGCACCAGTAAGCAATCTCTCATCTCCTAAAATCGCATTTACAAATGTAGATTTTCCAGCATTTGGTCTTCCAACTATAACTATTTGAACGGAATTTGAAGTTTCTGGATTAGAAATTGTTACAACATCTTCTGTATCTATTTTTTCTGCAATTGCATCATATAAATCAGCAAGACCTTGACCATGTTCAGCAGAAACAGGAACTGGGTTACCAAAACCAAGAGTATAAAATTCTTTATCATGCATAAATCTTTTTTCTGATTTATTAGCTATAACTATATGATTTTTGTTATATTTCCTAATAAAGTTTGCAAAAAATTTATCCGCTGGAGTAATACCCGATATATTGTCAACAATCAAGCAAACTAGATCAGCCTCCATAATTGCTTGCATTGTTTGTTGCATCATACGATGTTCCAATTTTCCTTCTTCTGATTCTTCAAGACCAGGCGTATCAACTATTCTAAAAAACATTGGGCCAATTTTAGCATCAGCATATTTTCTATCCCTTGTTACCCCAGGAAGATCATGCACTATAGCTCTTTTTCTGATACTAAGCCTATTAAACAAGGTAGATTTTCCAACATTTGGCCTTCCAACCAAAGCAACTAATTTTTGATTCATGATTTTATAGTTTTCTTAAATGCAAATTCTGTTATGTAAAGAGAAAGCCAGCGTCGTTTAGTCAAGAAATAAACTATTCATTCTTGCAATAGCGGTAGCAATTCTTAACGGTTGAAGCCTTTTGGTTTATGATTATGAGCTCTATTATTATTGTGATTATTATTTTTATAATTAAACTTATTATTAAATCTTTTACTAGACTGCTTAATTGACACTGTTCCTATCACTGCAAAAGCAGCTACTGAAAAAACAGAAGCAATCATATAATGTCCCTTCAAAGCTAGAATAATGGTAGCAATGGAAATTATGGATACTACAGCAAGAGAACATAATCTACCTATTTTGATCACTTTTGCATGCTTTTCAATATTTAGTAAATCAACAGAATGGCGATGATTTTGTTCTCTTTTTGCCATATCAAAAATTTTACTTATAGTACCAGGGCTCATTTCTTCATATTCAGCCATAACATCTATATCTGGTAACACATGCTTATATCTGTTAGTAACTAATTGCACGTCACTTTGTTTATTAATTGATATACTGCTACTATAGCCTTTATTAAGCCTATTAGTCTCAAAAAAATTTTTAGTTTCTTTCATTGTCATTTTTTAATTTTATATATGCAGTGTTAATATAATCTTCCACATCTAAGACATATGTAGCAATATCTTTATAGTTTTTTTGCGCTAGCTTCGCAGATCCAAACCTAAATGCACTTAAGAATCCAAAAAAGAAAGATCTCATTATTTGTTTATTAAGCATTATTTTTTAAAAAATTATGTTGATCTATAGTCGGTTCCCCTCTGAAATTTACTGCATTATTGAATTTATTGCAACAAGTTATGAATTTTTTATCACATGATACAACTAAAATTACTTCTTCTTGTTCTAATAAATCCTCAGAAACTTTTTTGTCTAGTGTAATAGACTTGCCATTATGAGAAATAATTTTAAAAGAAACTATTCTTTCTAATTTATCTAAAAACAATGCTTGTCCTAAATTATAATACCCACTATTACAATTCATATCTGATAAAGTAATAACACAAGATTTTATGTGTTTAATTTCATATGTTTTCTTGTATTGATCAATATTAACACCGCATTTAGCATCACCAAAATTGGCTCTACATGTTGTACTAAATAACAAAAGCAATGATTGATTATATTTTGTAGTTTCTGGTTCACATTTTAACTGAAAATCAAGGTCATTTTTTTCAAATTCTGTAATAAAATAAGTAACTAATGGGGTTAAAATAGAGTCTATATAAAGATAAATTTTTATCTTACATCCAGCTAAATCCATCTTTTTACACACAGCTCTTTTATCAAAAATACCGCTTAAAATAATAATATTTTCAGCTGAATCATTAAATTCACCCTTTTCTAAATTCACTCCTGAAAATGGTAAAAATATTTTATCATCAGTAATAATCTCACAATTTGAAGAAGATAAAGATAAAACTTCCCCTGAAAGTAAAAATATTTCGTATAGATATGCAAAACTAACATCTTTTTTAGAATTTAATAAATTTTCATGTTGCTCAGAGCAATCAACAGAGTCATCCCTCATTCTATCACCTCTACTAAAGAAACATTTAATATTTCTATTGTTCCATCAGCTCTTCGTTTGTAATCAAAACTATCTTCAGAAAATCTAACAATTATATAAAATTCAAAACTAGCTAATAGATTTACGTTTTCTTCAGGAGGATTTTAAAAAAAAATAACTCCTTTATCTTTATTAAATTGCCAATCATTAATTTGTCTATCTTCTAACGAAATTATTAAACTATCTTCTATCACTCTAGTAATTTTTCTTATATATGAATATTTCTCATCGTAATAAGTTTTATAAAGCTGAAATTCCTTTTTTATTCCATCACCCACTCCTATAGACTGTTTGTTTACAGAAAAATCAGCAAAATCTTTTAACAAAAAAGCAAATCTACTCCCTCTTCTTGCTTTGAAAAAATTATTAAAAATCTCAAACTCTGCATCAGATAAAAAACAGTCTTTTAGTAAATACTGTTCTTTGCTATATTCACAATCAAGACTCCTCACTTCCCTGCCAGATAATGAAATTACTTTTGAGCTGGTAAATAGAGACTTACCATTCAAAAACATTTCTAAACAAGATGGAAATAAAACATTATGAAAACTCATTCTATTACCTCCTTTTTAATCATAGTTTTGTAACTCATAGTAAGTTTGTTGTGTATAAGATCACGTGCTTCGTCAAAAAACAGATCGTTTAACTTAAGGCCTGCAATAGTGTATCGAGGAATTTTTAGCGTATCTACTGACAAAAGACTTGCTACCAAATTACTAATATTCAACAAGCTTTTTTTATTTTGTTCTCCAGAAAAAATACAAATTTCAAATTCCAGCAGATATATAGGTTGTATTAAATTTGAATGATTATCAGCTTTTACAAAATTTATTAAAATAAAAGGATAGTTTCCATCTTGAGCAACTGATATATATATTTGATTCACATGCTCCCCTATGAGTTTTTTAAGATTTTCTAAAATTTGCAATTGGAATGTATAAATAAAATCTAATGACATATAATTTCTTCCTTTATTATATTTACTTAAAGAATCTCATGAGCAATAATGCTTAATATCTTGTCTC
>JBGCEX010000023.1:0-27943 GCA_045106635.1 Rickettsiaceae bacterium
AAATGATGCTAATGAAAAGGTCTTTTATTGAAACTATATTCTCGTCTATAAAGCTTTTGGGTACGTTAGTACACCCTAGGCACAGGTCTCCAGTTAATGCATTTACTCACTTGTTTGCAGGACTTATTAGTTACCAAATCCATACTGATAAACCTTCATTAGATCAGTTGCTAATTGCATCCTTAAACATAGTTGGGGTTATAGATAAGCCTAAATTACTTGCTACTTGAGCTTGGGTTAATTTACGTTCTATCAACTGTTTTATAAAATCTAGACGTATAAGCAACTGTATTTTTAACTAATACAGTTGCTTATACAAAGAAAATGATTGACTCCATTTTTACAGTCAATTGACCTTCTATGGTCTATGGTCATCTTCTTACAATATTACGACATCTAACCCAATTTTCAAGCTAAATAACTATATACAGATTTGATAATGGTTCTCTTTTGCTCCAATTTATCTATGCATCTAATCTAATCTAATTTAACTTAATTTACTATATCAATACCATAGTACAAATCATACTAATTTTCTGTGTTTATATTTAGGGTTTTTAATATCTTCTCCCATGTGATTAATCATATAATTATGATAATCTTCATAATTACCTTCAAACCATGAAGGGTTGCCATCTTTATCATAAGCGATAATATGTGTGGCTATTCTATCTAAAAACCATCTATCGTGACTTATTACAAAAACACATCCAGCAAAGTCAAGAATAGCATCTTCTAAGGCTCTCAAAGTATCAACATCAAGATCATTCGATGGTTCATCTAACAAAATAACATTAGCTCCAGATTTCAGCAATTTAGCCAAATGAACTCTATTTCTTTCTCCACCCGATAGTTGTCCTACTTTCTTTTGTTGAGCACCACCTTTAAAATTAAAAGCCGAACAGTAAGCTCTGCTTTTAATTGACAAACCACCAAGTTCTAAAACTTCCAACCCTTCTGAAATCTCTTCCCAAACGTTTTTATCGTCATTTAAATGATCTCTTGATTGATCTACATAACCAAGTTTTACAGTATCCCCTATATTAACTTTTCCACTATCAGCCTGTATTTTACCAGTTATTATATTAAATAAAGTAGACTTACCAGCTCCATTAGGGCCAACTATGCCAACAATCGCTCCAGGTGGAACTCTAAAACTAAATTCAGAAAACAAAACCTTGTCACCAAATTTTTTTGATAAATTATCGACTTCAATTACTAAATCACCAAGTCTTGGACCATTTGGCACTATAATCTGCGCAGTACCATTAATATCATCTCTTTTCTTGTTGAGTAATTCTTGGTAAGCATTAATTCTTGCTTTATTTTTTGTTTGGCGCCCTTTTGAGGAAGCTTGTACCCACTCAAGTTCTTTTCTTAATTGTTTAGATCTATCTCCTTCTTCTTTTTCTTCTTTACTCATTTTTTCATATTTCTGCTTTAACCAAGCAGAATAATTTGAGTTCCACGGAACGCAATTACCTCTATCAATTTCTAATATCCATTCTGCAACATTATCTAAGAAATAACGATCGTGAGTAATAGCAACAACAGTTCCTTTATATTCTTTCAAATAATTCTCAAGCCATGAAACAGATTCAGCATCTAAATGGTTAGTTGGTTCATCAAGTAGAATCATGTCAGGCTTTTCAAGTAGTAATTTACATAAAGCAACTCTTCTTTTTTCTCCACCAGAAATTTTTGTTACATCATTATTCTTATCTGGACAACGTAGAGCCTTCATAGCTATATCAACCTCTCTTTCAATACTCCAAGCATCGCAAACATCTATTTGCTCTTGTAAGTCTGCTTGACGAATAAGTAGAGCATTCATCTCATCATCTGTCATTTCTTCAGAAAATTTATTGCTAACTTCAATAAATTCATCAAGTAGAGCTGTCTTTTCTTTGAGACCATCCATAATATTCTCAAAAACATTCTTGTTAGTATCTAAATGAGGTTCTTGAGGTAAGTAACCAATTTTCATTCCTTCAGCAACAAAAGCTTCTCCTTCATATTCCTTATCCAGTCCAGCCATAATTTTAAGAAGCGTTGACTTACCTGCACCATTATGACCTATTATACCAATTTTAGCTCCAGGTAAAAATGACAACCAAGTTTCTTTTAGAATTTCTTTACCATTGATTGACTTTTTCAAGCCTTTCATAACGTAGACATATTGATAAGACATTTATTTATTCCTTTGATGTTTTAATTTAAATTTTTTTGCCAGATTTTATCCAATCATCATTGAATTTCTTCAGACCTACTTCAGTTAATTGATGATTTAGCATTTCTGAGAAGATTTTTATTGGCAAAGTAACGGCATCAGCTCCATTAAGAGCTACTTGTTCAACATGTTCTAGTGTTCTTATAGAGGCTGCAAGTATTTCAGTTTTCATTGAATAGTTATTATATACGGATCTTATATTAGTAATCAATCCTATACCATCATTTCCTGCATCTTCAAGTCTGCCAATAAAAGGAGAAACATAAGTTGCCCCAGCTCTTGCTGCCAACAAGGCCTGATTTACACAAAAACACAAAGTCATATTTACTTTAATATTTTGTTTTGAAAAATAATTGCAAGCCTTTATCCCATCCCATGTTATAGGTAGTTTAATCACTAAATTATCATCTATTTCTAAGATTTTATTTCCTTCTTTAATCATTTCGTGAAAATCATTAGAAACTACTTCTATAGAAATATCTCCTTTTAATAAAAGACTCAGTTGAGTGATAATTTCCGTAAAGCTCATAGGTGTAGATGAAATTAATGTAGGGTTAGTAGTAATACCATCAATTATTCCATAATCGATAAATTTACTAATTTCTGCAATATCCACGCTGTCTAAAAATATTTTCATACTTAGCTAATTTTAGTTAAAATTAAGTCTAGTTCTTCAAGGTTTGAATAGTAAAACGATATCTTACCCCCATTCCAAGAATTTTCAACAACAACTTTCACTCCATATTTCTCACTAAGGGACTGACCAAGTATTATGAAATCATCGTTCATGGTAGAATCTGAATTATTTTCAGAAGGCTGTTTCTTTGTTTTTTGCAATGACTGTATTTTTCTAGTCAGTTCTTCAGTTTGTCTTACATTGAGATCATTTGAAACAACTTTGTTTGCCAATTCTTCAGCATTTTCAAGACCAATTAAACATCTTGCATGACCCATAGTTAGCTGTCCATTATTGATCATAAGTTTGATAGAATCAGGTAGGTTATTTAATCTTAATATGTTAGCTACATGACTTCGACTCTTACCAAGAGAATCCGCTAATCTTGCTTGTGTATAACCAAACTCATTCATCAATTTTGCATAACTTTCTGCTTCTTCTATGGCTGTTAGTTCTTCTCTTTGAATATTTTCAATTAATGCAATTTCAAGTATCTCTTGATCAGACAAATTCCTAATTATAACTGGAATTTCTTTTAAACCCACCATCTTACAAGCGCGATATCTTCGTTCACCTGCTATAATTTGATATTTTCCATTATTAACAAAGTTCACTATTATTGGTTGTAATAAACCATTGGTTATTATAGAATTAGCTAGTTCTTGTAGTTTTTCCTGGTCAAAATTTTTACGTGGTTGATATTTACCAACTTCAATTTGAGTAATATCTAAGATATTACTTGAATCCCCCTCTACCGGCACAATTTCTTCTTTTAACAGTGATGATAATCCTTTACCTAAGGCTCTATTTTTCATATTACTCCTAATTTTAAGCTGTTTTATACGCAGACATAAGTTTTACTTCATTATCAATAATTTCTTTAGCAAGCTCTATGTAAGCTCTAGAACCAGAACATTTATAGTCATAAATAATAGCTGCTTTACCGTGAGAAGGAGCTTCTGAAACTCTTACATTTCTTGGTATTGTAGTTTTATAAACTAAATTCCCAAGACATCCTCTTACATCATTTTCAACTTGCTCTGTAAGGCGGTTTCTTTTGTCATACATTGTAAATAAAATTCCACCTATTTTTATCTTAGGATTTAACTTTTTCTCAACTATTTCTACAGTTTTTAATAAATGACTGAGACCTTCAAGTGAATAAAAATCACATAGCATAGGTATTAGAACTTCATTACAAGCAACTAAAGCGTTTAATGTTACTAAATTAAGAGATGGTGGACAGTCAATTATTATATAATCAAAACAATCTTTTATTTCAATGATTTTATTTAATAAAATATTTTCATGATTCTTTAAATTTACTAAATCAAGTTCAATTGCTGCTAAATTTGTATTTGCAGTAATAATAGATAAATTTGGTATTTCCGTGTCAATGATTGCGTCTTTTATAGAACCAAGTCCTGTAAACAAATGATATGAAGTAATTTTTCTTTTTATCTGCTCTATTCCAAGACCGCTACTCGTATTACCTTGTGAATCAATATCTATAATTAATACTTTTTTGCTCATAACAGCAAAAATTGTTGCTAAATTTACTGCTGTTGTTGTTTTACCAACACCACCTTTTTGATTAACAATTGCAATAACTTTTCCTTTCATAACAATCTTATAATGTTTGAAATTTCAACTATTTTACCGTCACCGGTGATGCTATCATGAAGGCTAAAATTAAACAACCAATGTTTTTTTGCTTGTGTTATTTCTTGATCATAATTTTTGCCTTTGAGTAACAACATCTTGCCGATTTTTAGACGGCTTGTAAGTTGCAATATGTTACTTATATTACTAAAACCTCTGCAAGTTAGAATATCATAATTACCTTTGAAATTCTCATCTAATCTTTCTTCAATTATATTGATTTTGTTTAATGATAGTTTAGAAGCTTGTCTTAAAAAAACAGCTTTTCTTGTATCACTTTCTATAAGAGTTATATTCTTCACCCCTCCTATAGATAAAATAATCCCAGGTAAGCCAGCTCCAGATCCAATATCTACAACTGTTTTTATGGGATCAATATATTTCAGTAATTGTAATGAATCATCAATGTGTCTTTTCCAAAGATTATTCTCTGAAGCCTTTGATATCAAATTTATAGATTTATTACACTTAAGTAACAATGATTGATACTTGATTAAAGCTTCGTACTCTCCACGTGAAACATTCGTATTATCTATAATCATTTTTTATGTTTAGTTTTTAAGTATATTATGATTGTAGTAAGAGAAACAGGAGTTATACCTGATATTCTACGAGCTGCACCAATTGATCTTGGTTTATGAAAATTAAGTTTTTCTCTGGTTTCCATGGATAAACTTTGTATTTCATTATAATTAATATTACTGGGTAGTTCTAACGACTCGTCTTCTAGAAATAATTTTATATCTGAATCTTGTCTTTTTAAATAGGAAGAGTATTTTGATTCGTTTTCATAATATTTTAAATAATTAGAATTTTCTTCTTTTAATTCAGGAAAAAATTCTATTACTTTTTCAACTCCAAATTTTGGTAACCCTAATAGCATAAAAGCAGTTTTGTGCGAACCGTCTTGAGAAATCAAACTTCCTTTATTCTGAATTGCGCTAGTTGTTAAACTTAGTTTTTCAAGTTTTTGCTTTATCTTTTCTAGTTCAGAAAATTTCTGCTCAAATGTACTTTTTCTTTCCTTGGAAACAATACCGGCTTTTATAGCTAGTGGCGTAAGTCGAAGATCAGCATTGTCAGCTCTAAGAGTTAACCTATATTCAGAACGAGAAGTAAAAATTCTATAAGGTTCTGATGTGCCAAAATTTATTAAATCATCAATCATGACCCCTATATATGCATCTGCCCTTGATAGGGTAAATTTCTTCCGATTTTGTGCATAGAATGCTGAATTAATACCAGCTATTATTCCTTGAGCAGCAGCTTCTTCATAACCAGTAGTTCCATTAATTTGACCGGCAAGGAATAAGTTTTTAATTTTTTTAGTTTCTAGTGTATCACAAAGCTCTCTAGGATCTACAAAATCATATTCAATTGCATAGCCAGGCCTGATCATTTTTACATTTTCAAGGCCATTAATAGATTTTAAAATCTCAATTTGAACATTTTCTGGTAGAGAAGTAGAGATTCCATTAGGATAAACGGTGTAATCATTGAGGCCTTCCGGCTCTAAAAAGATTTGGTGACTATCTTTGCTAGAAAATTTAACTATTTTATCTTCTATTGAAGGGCAATATCTAGGGCCAACGCCCTCAATTTGACCAGAATACATCGCAGATAAATGTAAATTATCCTTAATTATTTGATGAGTATGTTGATTTGTTCTTGTAATATAACAATTTATTTGAGGGACTTCAACTTTAGTCGTTAGCTCAGAAAATGGTCTTGGAACTAAATCTCCAGATTGAATTTCTACTTTTGTATAATCAATTGTCCTACCGTCAATTCTTGGCGGAGTTCCAGTCTTTAATCTTCCAACCATAAAATTATTATTGCGAAGAGTTTTTGATAAACCATATGAGGGTTCTTCGCCTACTCTGCCAGCAGGAATCTTGTTTTGTCCAATATGAATTAAACCAGATAAAAACGTTCCCGTGGTTAAAACAACAGAATGACAATCAATTTTGCCGGAATTTCTAGTGATAACAGCTTTTACCTTACCTTGTTCAATTGCTATATCATCAACAGAGTCATATAAAATAGTTAAATTGGGGTATTTATTTAAAAGAGAAAACATTTCGTTTCGATATAAAGATCTATCAGCCTGAGCTCTTGGACCCCATACAGCCGGTCCTTTGCTTTCATTCAGCATTTTGTAATGTATGCCAGCTTTATCAATAACTCTAGGCATTACACCATCTAAAGCATCTATTTCTTTAACAAGAGTTCCTTTACCAACGCCACCAATTGCTGGGTTGCAAGACATTTCTCCTAAATTTGCCGGCTTGAGAGTTATTAACAAAGTATCGCTCCCAGCACGCGCGGAAGCTGCTGCGGCTTCGCATCCAGCGTGCCCTCCACCTACAACTACTACACTAACTCCTTTCATTTCACGTGAAACACTATTTTAAAATTTCCTCTTTTTTAAAGAAAAAAGATATTTCTCTCTTGGCGCTATCAATACTATCAGAACCATGAATACTATTAGATTCTATATCTAATGCAAAATCTTTTCTTATTGTCCCATGATCAGCATTTTTTGGATTAGTTGCTCCCATTACTTCTCTATTTTTTAGAATTGCATTTTCTCCTTTTAAAACTTGTAAAACTACTGGAGCAGAAGTCATATATTGTATTAGACCAGAAAAAAACGGTCTTTCTTTGTGTTCTGCATAAAACTCTTCTGCTTGCTCCTTGGTTAACTTGATCATTTTTTGTGCTGCAATTTCTAATCCCACAGCCTCAAGATAAGAGTTGATCTTACCTGTTAAACTCCTCTTTGTTGCATCTGGTTTTATAATTGAGAAAGTGTATTCTACCGACATAAGTGAACCTTTGTTGAATTTTCAAATTAGAGCATCATTTATAAGGGTTTTTTTGAGAATTTTCAAGTGTTATTTCTTTTGTTGCTTTTTACCTTTAACTTTTATTAATTTTTTTCCAAACAGTTGATCCATCTGATTTATCTTCAATAACAACACCAAGTTTGGCTAAATCATCCCTAATCTGGTCTGCTAATTGCCAGTTCTTTTTTTCCTTAGCATTTAACCTTTGATCAATCAGTCCCTTTATATGATCGTAATCAAGATCACCTTTAAACCATTTTTCACTATTTATACGCATTAAACCCATAAATTGAGCGCAATGAAGCATTTTTTTTGTTGCAATAATTTTAGCTTCATCTGAAATAGTAGCATGAGCCTCTTTGGCAAAATCATTGATTATTTTTATAGCTACTGGAGTGTTTAAATCATCTAACAAAGCATTTAAAAAAACTTGAGGAAGGTCTTTTCTCGCCAATGCATCATTTCGAAAATTTAATTTCGATACATTTTTGAAATCTAAATCTTCAATTGCGCGATACCAATAATTGAGGGTTTTTTCTGCGTCATCAAGAGCTTTTTTATTATAATCTAGAGGTTTGCGATAATGAGTGCTCAGCAATAATAATTTTACTAGATCTCCTTTAATTTGCTTGTCCATAAGGTCTCTAACGGTTATAAAATTACCAAGAGATTTACTCATTTTCTCGTGATTAACTGTTAAGAATCCATTATGAACCCAATATCTAGCATATTTGGAATCAGGAAATGCCGAGCAACTTTGTGCGATTTCATTTGTATGATGCGGAAAAATCAAGTCTGCTCCACCTCCATGAATGTCAAAATCAGGCCCTAAAAACTGATGACTCATTGCAGAACACTCTATGTGCCAACCAGGTCTTCCAGTGCCAAAAGGGCTTGCAAATTTAGCTGATTCAGGGTCATTCTTTTCAGCTGGTTTCCACAGTACAAAATCAGTTGGATTCTTTTTATTCTTATCACTCTCGATTCTGCCACTTTCTTGCATTTCTTCAAAAGTTCTTCCAGATAATTTTGTATAATTTTTTGCTTTAGAGACATCAAAATAAACATATCCTTTGACTTTATAGGCAATAGTTAAATTTAATAGTTTATCAATTATATCTATCATCTGTGGCAAGTGTTCAGTTGCTTTTGGCTCTTTTGTTGGCTTCAAACAACTCAAATAGTTCATATCATGATTATAATCAATTATAGTTTTTTCCGTCAATTCGGATATTGGAATTCCAAGTTGTAAGGATCTATCTATAATCTTATCATCAATATCAGTGATATTTCTTACATATAAAACTTTATTCTGTCCATATAGTTGAATCAAAACTCTATATAAAATATCATATACTACCGCAGATCTTGCATTGCCAATGTGTGGATGATCATAAACTGTCGGTCCACAAACATACATTTTTACCAAATTTATGTCTAATGGGTTAAATTCCTCTCTTTTTCTTGTAACTGTATTAAATAGTGATAATTTCATATTTTAAGCTAAACGTAAATGTTATTATTTCCATAGTACAATATCAACTTAATAAATAAAAACAATTTATGAATTCTGAAGAAGAGCAGATTAAGAAGAGAGCTATTGACTATACTGTAAACGTTCAAATGATAACGTTTATAGTAATAACTATAGTTGTGATTTTGACTTTAGTTAATTTTATTAGAATATATTCTAGTCATAAATCTAGAGTACTTAAGAACATGGAAACTGAATCTAGTTTTTTAAGTACAGTTATATCAGATCAGTTAAATTACTCTAAGTACTTTATTAAGTTAATAAGCAAAAATGTTGAAACATAGCCTCGGGATATAGACTATATTAGAGATACACTACAAATTCATTTTCAATCACAAGAGTTCAATTTGTTGTTTGGATGGCGTAAATATAGTTGGGCTAATAATGAATTTCAAGAAGTAGCGACAAGTACTGATGGTGTTATTAAAACACCAAAAAAACTGGGTTTTGTAGAAGATATAGTTAGTAAAATGAATATTAATAACATAGAAGATGATAATATATTTTTTCGTATTAACAAAGGCTCTGACAATACTTACAGTTTAAAATTAGTAGATACAATTTTTGATAAAGAAACTCAAAAATTCATTGGAGCTGTAGTTCTTAGTTATGATATTGATACTATGATAAAATATCTAAATAATCGTAAAAAAGACCCAAGTATTAATTTTGTTATTATTGATAATGACCTTAATATTGTTGCAAAATCAAAATCACAAATAGATAAGATTATACTTAATAACAATATTTTTTTCCCTTATGTGGAACAAATTTTAGAAAAACAACCTTTACATTCAAGCCCTCTAAACAAAGATTATTCGTATCTTGATATGGCTAATGGACTAAATTACTTTATAAAGCCATTAGAAAATCTTCCATTTGCAGTTATTGTTAACATTGATCATAACTTTATAAAAGATCAAATAATTCAAAAAGTAGCAAAAAAAATGCTTGAAGTTGGGTTGCTTGCTGGATTTTCATTAATAATAATTATTTCAATATACAAAAGAGAAACTTCGCTCAGGGCAAAAGCAGAAAAAGCGACAATTTTAGCAAATAATGCAACAAAAGCAAAAACTAATTTTTTGGCTTTTACGGCTCATGAAATAAGATCTCCATTAGGTTTTATTCTAACTGGTTCCGAGGTTATGTCTAAAGAACTATTTGGTCATATGCCTACAAAATATGCTAAATATGTTGAAGGGATTCATAATAATGCCCAAATAATACTTGATTTTATTACTGATATTTTAGATGAAAATCAAATATTAGAAGGTCAATTTAAAATAGTTAATTCTCTAAATCAAATACAAGATATAATTACTCAAGTCATAGCAGTTCACTTAGGGAAAAAAAACATTTCCATAGTAACTTTTTTTGAAGAAGAACTACCGTTATTAGTTTGTGATAAAAGAAGAATCACGCAGGTAATAGATAATCTAATTAGTAATAGTATTAAATATTCTAATGAAAACACCACTATTACTATATCTGTAAAAATGTATGAAGAGCAGATGTTAGTAACAATAGCTGATCAAGGTATAGGGATGAAAGAAGATGAAATACCGGTTGCTCTGAATAAATATGGAACTATTAATAAGACAGATTATCAGAAAGGTGGTTCATATGGACTAGGATTGCCTATAGTAAAAATGTTATTAGACGCCCATGAAGCCATTTTAGATATACATAGTGTTGACGGCAAAGGAACAAGTGTAAAAATCATTTTTCCTAAATTTAAAATTGTTTATAATAAGGAAAAAAACTAAAAAATGGATCATTCTATAAAAGAAAAATTTTTAATTAAATTACACAAGATACCTATTTCTGTGCCATTTTTTATAACTATAATATGTATTTATGGTTTTATAGTTCTGTATTCAGCTGCTGGTGGAAAATTAGAGCCATGGGCTTATAGACAAATAATCATCTTCTGCATTTTTATGCCACTTTCTTTAATAATCTCATTAATAGATACTAGTATTATATATAAATTTTCGTACTTATTTTACTTTTGTGTATTGTTACTCCTAGTTACCGTTACAATAGCTGGTAAAACAGTAATGGGTGCAACTAGATGGATTGACTTAGGTTTGTTTCATATTCAACCATCAGAGCTAGCTAAGATAGCTATAGTATTAATGCTTGCTAGGTATTTTCATACTATTCAAAATCAAAATATTTCTTCTATTAGTAATTTAGTTCTTCCAATTATTGGAGTATTAATTCCAGTAGCTTTAATGATTAAACAGCCTGATCTTGGTACTGGAATCATTACTGTAATAGTTGCAACCATCATTTTTTTTGCTATAGGAATCAGAAGACTATATTTTATTATAGTTGGTGCTAGTTGTATTATATCATTACCAGTGATCTGGTCTTTGCTGCATGATTACCAAAAGAAGCGTGTTTTAATTTTTTTAGATCCAGGAGGAGAGCCTCTTGGAGCTGGGTATAATATTATCCAGTCAAAAATAGCTATAGGATCAGGTGGTCTTTTTGGCAAGGGGCTATTAAATGGTACTCAAAGTCATTTAAGTTTTCTACCAGAATATGAAACTGATTTTATTTTTTCCTTTCTTACTGAAGAATTAGGATTTGTTGGGGGGGTAATTCTGCTAACATTATATTTCATGCTTATAGTAAGTTCTCTTGCTGTTGCAATTAATTCTAAGTCAACATTTAAAAAATTGATGGTAGTGGGGTTAACAGCAATTTTTTTTAGTCATGTATTTATTAATATAGCAATGGTCATGGGTATTATGCCAGTAGTTGGTGTCCCCTTACCATTTGTTTCGTATGGAGGAACAATGATGGTTACTATGCTAATTAGTTTTGGCTTAATCATGAATGCTGGTGTACATCAGCATAGCAACATATAAAGTCTATAAAAAGATATTTAGCCATATATAAAATTTTATTTTCCATATGCGCTTTAATCGGTATATAGATAGTATAAATTTATTTTAAACTTAATTTATGTATAAATTAACAGTAAGATTATTATCAACGCTTATTTTTGGGATATATATATATTTTATTTGTTTGATACCGCTCAAGCTAAATACATTGAATCTAGTTAACATATTTGATGGAATTTTCCCTGCCATCGATATAGTAATCCTTTATTACTTTTCTAGTTATTCTGGAATTCGATATTGGTTATTATTTATAATTGGTATAATACTAGATCAAATTTATCAAATGCCTATAGGATCAAATTCATTGGTGTTTATTACTGCAAACGTAGCTTTAAGTTATGCAAATCGGTGGTTTGTTTTAAAAGATGAGATAACAAATATAATAGTTTTTGGTGTATATAGTTTTTTTGTTGTAAGTTTTAGAGAACTTATATTTCTAGTAAAAAATGATTACAATATTCAAGGAGTATCAATTTATTTTTACTACATTACAACTTTCTTATCTTATCCTACATTAAAATTCTTAATACAAAAACCTTCTATGGTATTAACTAAACAAATTTAATTATGTTAGATAAACAAGTTATAGAAGGACAGCTTATTTCAAGGCGTACTTTTATTATTGGAGCAGGAAAGTTAGGCCTGTTATTCTTGCTTGCAGGAAGAATGTTCTATATGCAATTTATAAAAAAAAATGAATACAAAACGCTTTCCGATCAAAATCGGATCAAAATGATTGTTATCTCGCCTTCTAGGGGAGAAATTTATGATAGAGCTAAGAGAGTAATTGCTAAAAATAACACCTGTTTTAGATTGTTATTGGATAAAAATATTAATTCACCTTTTGAAGAAGAAGTAAAGACTATTATAGAGATTCTTGAATTAGATAGTGATCAAATTCAAGAAGTAACTAGCAGGATAAAAAAAGCTGGAAGAAGAATGCCTGCGCTAATAATAGACTGCCTCAATTGGCGACAAATTTCGGTCATAGAAGAACGTAAAGAAGTTCTAAAATCATTGTTTGTTGATGTTGGAAATATTAGATTTTATAAATATGGTGAAGACATAGTACATTTACTTGGTTATATGGGGAAGACTGATAAAAATACAAAAATAGATGAACTTGCCTTTGCGGATAAAAACTTTAGAGTTGGTAAAAATGGGATAGAAAAATTTTATGAAGAAACACTAAGGGGTAAATTTGGTTACAAACAAATTGAAGTTAATGCGCATGGAAACTATGTTAGAGAATTATCGGAAAATCACGCTTTAAAAGGCAATGAATTATATTTAAATATTGACGCTGAATTGCAGAAAAAAATCACCCCTTACTTGAATAAAAAAGGCTGCAGTGCTATCGTAATGGACTGTATAGATGGAAGTATACTTACTTCTTGTTCTACTCCATCTTACGATCCAAATAACTTCAATTTTTTATCAAACAAATATTGGACTCAATTAATTCAAAATCCTCATAAACCTCTAGTAAACAAAACAGTTCATAGCCTTTATCCTCCTGGTTCAATATTTAAACTAATAACTATTTTGGCAGCTCTTGAATATGGAATTAACCCTTCTCATATGATAAATTGTAATGGTGGTCCGATTCTTGGAGGAAATAGCTTTAGATGCGCAAAAAGAGCGGGTCATGGTTCTTTAAATATGCATGATGCAATAATGTATTCATGTAATATCTATATATTTGAAATTGCAAAACTTATAGGGCCTGAAAAAATTATCAGTACTGCTCAAAAATTTGGTTTTGGATCAAAAACTGGCATTGATTTACCTTATGAGCTTGGTGGTTTTGTTCCTACTTTAGGTTGGAAGAAAAAGGAGTTCAATAATCGGTGGTCATTAGGGGATACATTTAATTTATCGATAGGACAAGGTTTTCTACTTTGCACTCCAATACAATTAGCAAGATTTATAACTGCAATAGCAACTAATGGTAAATTATATACCCCAAAAATTGTTAAATCTAAAGCAGATTATATCCAGCTTGATTTAAAAAATGATCATATAAATTTTTTAAAAGAAGCATTGCACAATACTGTAAATATGATAGGTGGCACAGGATATTCAGGTAAATTAAACTATAATAATATACAGATGGCAGGTAAAACAGGTACTGCGCAGGTAGTAGCTAAGAAAAATATAAATGACAATCTTAGTAGGTCTGATATAGCATGGAGTAGAAGAAATCATGCAATCTTTACCGGATACGCTCCTTCGGAAAATCCTAAATATACTGTCAGTGTATATTATGACCACGGAGGGGGAGGAGGAAAAGCAGCTACCCCAGTAGCAAAAGCAATATTAGAGCAAGTTTTTGAACAATATCCAATAATCTAGTAAAAACTATTAAGCTACTTAAATAAAGAAAGGCATTGAATATAGATTTGTATCCTAATATATTCTTAAGTTATGTATCGTAAACATATGAAAACCTTAAAGAGAAAAACAATGCTTGAAAAATATGCATGTATACCAGAAAATACAAAGGGAAGAATTTATCCTGAAAAATCGACGTCTTATAGAAACGAGTTTGAAAGGGATAGAGATCGTATAATTCATTCTAATTCTTTTAAAAGGTTACAATATAAAACTCAGGTTTTTGTTAATCACGAAGGTGATCATTATAGAAATCGTCTTACTCATTCTGTGGAAGTATCCTCTATTGCCCGATCTGTATGTAAAGCTTTGAATTTATCCGATGACTTAGCACAAGCAGTAGGTCTTGCTCATGATCTTGGTCACTCGCCCTTTGGGCATGCCGGTGAAGAATCTCTAGATGAATGTATGAAAGATTATGGCGGGTTTTCCCATAATGCTCATTCCTTTAAAATCTTAACACATTTAGAAAACCGATATGCAGCTTATAACGGTCTAAATCTAACTTGGGAAGTATTGGAAGGAATAATTAAGCATAATGGTCCTTTGCCAAAAAAAGATTTATCTAAATATATTAAAGAATATGACGCAATAAATTTTCTTGATCTAGAAAGATACTCTTCTGCGGAATCTCAAGTTGCTTCTCTTTCTGATGACATAGCTTACACTACTCATGATTTAGAGGATAGTATAGGAGCTGAGATTATAACATATAAGGATCTTGAAGAAATAGAGATTATAGATAAATATATTCATAATATTAGAAATGAGTATAAAGATATAGATGATTCAAGATTAATTTATGAAGTTTCAAGAAAATTAACTCATCATCTAATAGATAGTCTTTTATCGCAAACAAGACATAATATTAGAAAATATAAAATTGAAACTGAATCAGATATTCGGGATTTAGGATGTCCATTAGTAGAATTTACAGAAGATACAGCTAATGAAATTAAGCTTATTAAAGAGTTTTTATATAGAAAAGTCTATAAACATCACCGAGTTGTTTCTGTTACGATACAGTGCCAGAATATTATTAAGAGTCTTTTTAGATTATACGATGAAAATATAAACTTACTTCCATTTAGCTGGCGTGAAATGATAAAAGATGATGTAAATAATTCGAAAATGTCTATAATAGCCGATTATATAGCTGGTATGACTGATAGATATGCAATAAAACAATATCAATCATTTTATAATTTAAAATTTGCAAATGCTGATTTATGAATATATTCAAAGAATTAAGAGTAGATCTTAAGAACCATTGTTTCCAAATCTGTTCAGATATAGAGATTTGGAACAATGCAACTCTCGAAGCTCCAAAAGACCCATTAAATGGTGATATTTCTACGAATATAGCAATGTTGATTGCTGCAAAAAATGGTGGAAATCCTAGAGAAATTGCAATTAAATTTAAAGAGTCGTTGAATAACATACCATATATTGCTCACATAGAGGTTGCAGGGCCTGGTTTTATTAATTTCACCATAAAAGCAGAAAAATGGCATGGTTGCATTAAAAGTATACTTAATAATGACAAAGATTTTTGGGAAGTTAATGCTGGAAAAGGAGAAAAAGTAAATATTGAATATGTCTCTGCTAACCCAACGGGACCTATGCATATCGGGCATGCAAGAGGCGCAATATATGGTGATGCATTAGCAAATATCTTAAAGAAATGTGGTTATAATGTTACTAAAGAATACTATATTAACGATGCTGGATCACAAATAGATACACTAGTTGATAGTCTGATAATTCGTTATAAAGAAGCTTTGAGTGGTGAAAAAGCAATCATCCCTGAAGGTCTATATCCTGGTGAGTATTTAGCTGTTTTGGGCAAAAAGCTTGCGTTGGAATATAAATCCACACTTCTTGAAATGGATGAAACTACGATGCGTCAGAAATTGAAAAAAATAGCAATTTCTGAAATGCTAGAATTAATTAAACTTGATCTTCAAAAGCTTGGGGTAAAGCACGACGTTTTTACTTCAGAACAAACTTTACATGATGGTGGTAAGATAGAAGAAACTGTTGCTATCCTTACAAAAATGGGATTGATATATCGCGGTGTTTTACCGCCGCCAAAAGGGAAAATAGATGAAAATTGGGAAGAAAAAGAACAATTACTGCTAAGGTCATCTAATTATGGTGATGATCAAGACCGTCCTATACAAAAAGGTGATGGTTCTTGGTCTTATTTAGCTGCTGATTTTGCTTATGCTAAAGATAAGATAGACCGTGGTTTTGATTGCCTAATCTATATACTAGGAGCTGATCATAGTGGATATGTTAAAAGAATAAAAGCAGTTATTGAGGCATTGGGTAGTGGAGAAGTAAAAAGCGATGTACGTACTAGTCAGTTGGTTAATTTTGTGAAAGAAAATGAACAAATAAAAATGTCAAAAAGAAGTGGAAATTTCATGACTGTCAGTGATGTAGTAAATGATGTTGGGAAAGATATGATTCGCTTTATTATGCTTACTCGTAGAAATGATATGACATTAGATTTTGACTTTGCTAAAGTTAAAGAACAATCAAAAGACAATCCCGTATTCTATGTGCAATATGCGCATGTAAGAGCAAAATCAATTTTAACAAAGGCTAAAAAAAATATTCCATTAGCCTATGAAATTTTTACTAAGCAAGAATTCAATCTTTCCCTTCTCAATTCAGAAGAAGAAATTCAGTTAATCAAATTAATTGCTTCTTGGCCAAAAATCTTATCATCATCTGCTATAACACGTGAACCGCAAAAAATAGCCTATTATCTAATTGATATAGCTTCTAGATTTCATTCTATTTGGAATTTAGGTAAAGAAAATAATGATTACCGATTTAATACAGAAGATAATAAAGAGTTAACAGCGGCAAGATTAGCTTTTGCAGAAGGCGTAAAAAAAATTATCGCTAGTGGGTTTAAGCTTATCGGAGTTACTCCTTTAAATAAAATGTAGTATTTAAAATCATTTTTATGATAATCAGAGTTTTGTATCAGCTAAATTAGAAGGAATGATTAACTTATTATGAATAAGCGAGAGACAACCGCAAAATGGTTTGAAGAATTACGGAATCAAATTTGCACTTCTTACGAACAAATAGAAACTGATTTTGCTAAAGAAAACAATCTATCATCTGGAAAATTTATCAAAAAACCATGGCAGAGAGAGGGGGGAGGTGGCGGTGTAATGTCCGTCATGCATGGCAATGTATTTGAAAAAGTAGGGGTGAACATATCTACTGTACATGGAGTATTCTCAGAAGAATTTAGAAAAAATATACCAGGTGCTCTTGATAACCCTGAATTTTTTGCCACTGGCATTTCTCTTGTAGCACATATGTGTTCGCCATTAGTGCCTGCAGTACATTTTAACACTAGATATATAGAAACAACTAAACATTGGTTTGGTGGTGGTGGAGATCTTACACCTATCTATCCAAATAATGAAGAAACAGAAATCTTTCATAATTCTTTTAAAAATTCTTGTGATAAACATGATCTAAGCTATTACCCTAAATTTAAAAAAGCTTGTGATGAGTATTTTTTTCTAAAACACAGAAATGAAGCAAGAGGAGTCGGTGGAATATTCTATGATTATTTAGATACTAGAAATTTTGATAATGATTTTGCTTTTACAAAAGATGTAGGTCTTGGAATGAGAGATGTATATCCCAAGATTGTTCGTAAAAAAATGCATTTATCATGGACTCCAGAAGAAAGAGAATATCAGCTCGTCAAAAGAGGACGATATGTAGAATTTAATCTTTTGTACGATAGAGGCACGACATTTGGATTAGCGACTGGTGGTAATGTCGAAGCTATTTTAATGTCATTGCCACCAGAAGTGAAATGGCCTTAAAAGTTGTTTGTGTATTATGTTGATGAATCTGAATTTATGAAATTAAAAAATAAACTATGAATTTAAAACAAAATCTTCGAGAAAAAATTTTAGCTGAGAGAAAAAAGTTTAATGAGTATGAATTCCATGCTGAAAATGAATTAATTATAAAAAATGTAAATGTAATAGTAAAATCTTTATATAAAGATTTTACTATTGAAGAAAAAAAGGGTGTAAAATTTACAACTCAAGATCTTGAGACTTCAAATACTGAGCAAGTGCTAGGATTATATTTGCCTATTAAGGGAGAACCTGATTTAACCAAAATAATGTTATATAATAATTGGGTATTTGGTTTACCAAAAATAGAAGATAATAGAATGAAATTTGTCCATTATCAGGTAGGCGCTAAATTAGAAAAAAAAGAAAAAGCTATTATGCAACCAATATCTGATACTCAAGTGAACCCAAATATCATTATTGCGCCAGCTCTTGCTTATAGCCAAAAAGGTTATAGACTTGGATTTGGTTCTGGACATTATGATAGATATTTTTCACAGCGAACAGAATCTGATGATAAATCAATTGTTAAAATAGGTGTTTGTTTTAGTAAATATCTGATAGAATTCTTGCCAAATGAAAATCATGATATAATATTTAACTATATTGTTACTGATGAGGTGATTTTAAAATTATGATGTTTACTGTATTTGATATTGTTGTTTTTACCATAATTGCTGTTTCAACAGTTATGGGGTTGTATAAAGGATTACTTGGTATAGCAATTAATCTGTTAGGTTTTATAGCATCAATTGTTGCGGCAATTTTTTTATTTCCGTATGTAAAGTTAGGTTTTACAGGACATATTGAAAATTCATTACTTCTATCAATTCTTAGTGCTATAATAGCTTATATTGGTTCTTTGTTTGTTTTAACATTTATTACATCAAGAATTAGTTCTTTATTAAAAGTTATTAGTGGTGGTTTCTTTGATCGTGCTTTAGGATCGCTTGTTGGTTTTGTAAGAGGGGTGCTGATTTCTACGGTAATATTTACATTAATAGTTATTTTCTCATCAGGAGCATATTTAAAAGCACAAAATGCTGATGAAGTAATATCTAATATTGATTCTGAAAAATATCCAGTATGGTTAACGAATTCTAAAACAAGTGACTATTTAGAAAAATCATTAAACAAATTAATTTCGTTCTTACCAGAAGATAGTTTAAAATCTATTGAACTTCCTAGTACAAATACAGAGAAAGATCAAGATATTATAGATATGATAAATAGTGAAAAAGAACAAGATTCTGGATCTCCTGTATCTATAGATGAGATTTTAGAAAATGATACACAAGAATTAATAGATGATAATGATTCAAATGATTTTTGAATGTGCAAGTAATTCATGAAAAAATACACTTTTAAGGAACATTTTTTAGAGCTAAAAAAACGTTTTTTAGTAATTATAGTTTTTTTTACTGGTGCTTTTGTAGTTTGTTATTATTTTAGCGATGATGTATACAGCTTTATCTTAAAACCATTAGCTGATGCAACAGACAATCATGAAAGAAAAGTTATTTACACAGGAATGACTGAAGCTTTTTTTACTTATTTGAAATTAAGTTTTTGGTCAGCTTTTCTAATAATAATACCTGTTATTGCTTATCAATTATATGGCTTTATCTCTCCAGGATTATTAGAAAATGAAAAAAAAATTATTTTACCTACATTAATTGTTTCTCCTTTGTTATTTTATCTTGGTGGATTATTTGTATTTTATTTAGTAATGCCAAATGCTTGGCAGTTTTTTTTAAGCTTTGAGAATCAAAACTCTTTGCTACCAATTGTTCTTGAGGCTCGTGTTAGTGAATATTTAAGTGTTGTCATGCAACTTATCACAGCTTTTGGTTTAGCTTTTGAGCTTCCTGTTATAATATTAGTATTAAGTGTATTAGGTTTAGTTTCTGCTCAAGGGTTAAAAAATAAAAGACGATTTGCTGTTATAATAATTTTTATAGCAGCTGCTATTTTAACGCCGCCCGATGTATTGAGTCAAATAGCCCTTGCAATACCACTAATTGTACTATATGAACTCTCAATTGTTATATGTAATCTTGTGGAAAATAGGAGTAAATAAAAATGTTAGATATTAAATGGATTCGAGAAAATAGAACTGAATTTGAAGATTTACTTTCACAAAGAGGGGTGAAAATAGATGTAGACGAGATTATAAAATTAGATGAAGAAAAACGTCAACTTACAACACTGATTCAAGAGATTCAACAAGCAAAAAATAAAAAATCAAAACAACTTGCAAGCTTGAAAGATAGACCATCACGAGAATTTGAGAGTGTAAAAAGGGACGTAGAACATATAAATGAAAAACTCCTAGAATTGGGTAAGCTTGTAACTGATGGAAATAAGTTAAAAAACCTTTTAGATCTGATTCCTAACTTACCAGCAAAAGACGTCCCTTATGGGGTGGATGAAAGCATGAATAAATTTATCCGTGATTTTAAGAAACCTGTTGAAAAATCTTTTGCTAAAGAACATTTTGATTTGGGAAAAGATCTTGGCATGATGGATTTTGAACAAACAGCTAAAATATCAGGTAGTAGATTTGTTACTTTAAGTGGACAATTAGCGAATTTAGAAAGAGCTTTATATAACTTTATGCTTGATACCCATACTAGGGACTTCGGGTTTGAAGAAATTTCGCCTCCATCTTTGGTTAGACCTGAGGCGATGTACAATACTGCACAATTGCCAAAGCTGGCTGATGAGTCATATGTAACTAGTGATGATAAATATAGGCTTATTCCAACTGGAGAAGTACCATTAACAAACATGGTAGCAGATAAAATTTTAAAAAGAGATGAATTGCCAATTAGATATGTTGCATACACAAATTGTTATAGATCAGAAGCAGGAAGCGCTGGTAGAGATACAAGAGGAATGATCAGAAATCATCAATTTGGTAAGGTAGAGCTTGTAACAATTACCACTCCTGAAGAGTCAGAATTAGAGCATGAAAATATGTTAAATGCTGCTGAGGAGATTTTAAAAAGACTTGATATTCCTTATAGAGTAATGTTACTTTGTTCAGGAGATATGGGGTTTTCTGCAAAAAAAACTTATGACATAGACGTTTGGCTTCCAGGTCAAAGTAAATATAGAGAAATTTCAAGCATATCAAATTGTGGTGATTTTCAAGCCAGAAGAATGAAAGCGAGATATAAAGAAATTAATTCTAAAGAAACTATTTTTGTTCATAGTTTGAATGGCTCAGCTCTTGCTGTCGGCAGGACATTAGTTGCCATACTAGAGAATTATCAAAATGAAGATGGTTCGATAAAAATCCCTGAAGTTTTAATACCATATATGAATGGAAAAACTTTAATTACAAAAGACTAATCTTTTTAGCTACTAAACCAAAGGCAAGTTAGTATGATATGATAAGAGCATTGTGTTGATACTAAAATAGTTAAAATATTATTTGTGAGGCTTTTCTTATAAAGCTTTAAGATATTACAGGTAATAGTTTAATTTATTTCTTTATGATTAAGCTAAAAAAATGTATTATGTCTGTGGAATATGTATTTTAAAATACCATAGATTATAAATTTATTGGGATTACTCATGATAAGAATTTTATTTTTGATATGTAGTTTATTACAAGCATCTACATCTTATGCTGATAAACCACATGAATGGCAGATGAATTTTCAAGAAGCTGCTAGTCCAATTATGCTAGAATTGCATTCTTTTCATAATTTCCTTCTTTTTATTACGACGGCAATAGTAGTATTCGTATCTTTATTATTAATTTATGTTATATTTAGATTCAATGCTAAACGCAATCCTATTCCAGCTAAATTTACTCATAATATCGCAATAGAAATTATCTGGACTATAATTCCTATTATAATATTGATTATTATAGCCGTTCCTTCGTTTAGAATTCTTAAAATGGCTGAACATATACCTGTTGCTGACGTAACAGTAAAGGTTGTAGGTTCACAATGGTATTGGAGTTATTCCTATCCTGATCATGATCATATTGAATTTGATAGTAATATGATTCAGGATAAAGATCTAAAACCTGGGCAAATTAGGCTTTTAGAAGTTGACAATAGAGTTATTATTCCTCAAGGATCAGTTATAAAATTCTTGATAACAGCTTCAGATGTTATCCATAGCTTCGCTGTACCAGCTCTTGGTATTAAAACTGATGCAGTTCCTGGAAGAATTAACCAAACTTGGACAAAAATAGATAAAAAGGGAGTGTATTATGGGCAATGTTCTGAATTGTGCGGTGTGAATCATGGTTTTATGCCGATAGCTATTGAAGTTGTAAGTAAGGAAGAGTTTGAAGAGTGGGTAAAAAATACTGGAACAAAAACAGTTTCTAGTGAATCAAAAACGAGTTTTGCAAAAGAATAAACCAGTTAAACAGATAAATTTATAATAATAAGGAAGATATTATATGTCAGATCATGAAAATGTGGCTCCTAAGGGATTAAAAAGATGGTTGATGTCAACAAACCACAAAGATATTGGCACTATGTATATTATTCTTGCGGTAATTTCTGGATTAATAGGCGGGGCATTCTCTGTTCTTTTTAGAATACAACTCGCAATGCCAGCCTCAACTTTTCTTGGTGGCGATCATCAATTTTATAATGTATTAATCACTGCACATGCTTTGATCATGGTATTTTTTATGATTATGCCAGCTTTGTTTGGAGGATTTGGCAACTGGTTTGTACCATTACTAATAGGAGCTCCTGATATGGCGTTTCCTAGAATGAATAATGTGAGTTTTTGGTTATTAGTACCATCGCTTATCTTATTAGTTTTATCAAGTGTTACAGATGGTGGAGCTGGTACTGGTTGGACTATCTACCCTCCACTCAGTAATTTATCTGGTCACCCAGGAGCAGCAGTTGATATGGCGATATTTAGTTTACATCTTGCTGGTATGTCGTCTATTTTAGGTGCAATAAATATGATTGTAACTATATTTAACATGCGTGCGCCAGGAATGAGCATGTTTAAATTACCATTATTTGTATGGTCAATATTGATCACTGCATTTTTACTTGTACTTGCTCTTCCAGTTCTTGCTGGTGCGATTACTATGCTGTTAACCGATAGAAATTTCGGCACTAATTTTTTTAAACCAGATGGTGGTGGTGATCCAATTCTATTTCAACATTTATTTTGGTTCTTTGGGCATCCTGAAGTGTATATTATAATTCTCCCTGGATTTGGTATTGTAAGTCAAGTAATTGCCACATTTTCTCGCAAAAAAATATTTGGCTATACTGGCATGGTATGTGCAATGGCCATTATTGGTTTTATTGGATTTATAGTTTGGGCACATCATATGTTTACCGTTGGATTATCATATAATGCTCTATTATATTTTACAGCTGGAACAATGATTATTGCTGTTCCAACTGGTATTAAGATATTTAGCTGGATAGCTACGATGTGGGGTGGATCAATATCTTTCAAAACACCAATGTTATTCTCAATAGGTTTTATTCTTCTGTTCACTGTGGGTGGCGTTACTGGTATTGTTCTGTCTAATTCAGCTATAGACCGGGTTCTTCATGATACATATTATGTGGTTGCTCACTTTCATTACACAATGTCTCTTGGTGCTTTGTTTACGGCCTTTGCAGGCTTCTATTACTGGTTTGGCAAAATGTCAGGTCGTCAATATCCTGAATGGATGGGAAAAACACATTTTTGGATTACCTTTATTAGTGTTAACTTAACTTTCTTTCCCCAGCATTTTTTAGGATTAGCAGGTATGCCAAGGAGAATCCCTGATTATCCAGATGCTTTTGCTGGTTGGAATTTAGTTTCTTCAATAGGATCTTATATTTCATTTGCTGCAGCTCTTTTCTTTGTTTACATTATTTTTTATACATTGAAATTTGGTAAAAAATGTGAAGATAATCCTTGGGGAGAAGGAGCTGATACTTTGGAATGGACTGTTCCCTCTCCTCCTCCGTACCATACTTTTGAAAAACAGCCAATTATTAAATAAATAATGACTAATATTAATTCGTCTATGCTATCTTATGAAAATAACATAGGTGGTTCAATTAAAGATTATTTCATGCTAATGAAACCACGAGTTATGTCACTTGTGGTTTTCACAGCTTTTACTGGAATGTTTTTAGTTCCTGGTAACATTCATCCTTTAATTGCTTTTGTAGCTATTTTATGTGTTACAATTGGCGCTGGTTCTGCAGCAGCAATCAATATGTGGTATGATAGAGATATCGATGCTATTATGAAGAGAACTCAAAAAAGGCCAATAGTTACTGGAGCTATAAAAGCTGATGAAGCACTTGCATTTGGTGTTATTACTGGAACTATATCAGTACTAATGATGGCATTATCAGTAAATATTATTTCAGCTATATTACTTGCTTTTACTATACTTTATTATATTTATATCTATACAATTTGGTTAAAAAGAACCTCAATTCAAAATGTGGTAATAGGGGGTGTTGCTGGAGCATTACCACCAATGATTGGATGGGCATCAATAAATGGTGAGATATCATGGCAATCATTTTCGTTGTTTGCTATTATTTTTATTTGGACTCCACCACATTCTTGGGCGCTTGCCTTATTTAGATCAGATGATTATAAAAATTGTAATGTACCAATGATGCCTGTAATTAAAGGTGCATTACATACAAAAAAACAGATATTATTTTACAGTATATTAATGTTTTTTGTAAGCTTGTGGCCTTATTTTTTAAATATTAGCAATAAGTTATATTTGATTACAGCGATTATTTCTGGTTTGATTTTTTTATATTACGTAATTTATCTTTTCAAAAGCAGTGAACAAAACCATGCAGCTAAAAAGCTATTTTGGTATTCAATAGTTTATTTATTTATTATTTTTTTTAGTTTAATCATTTTTAAAATATAAGAAATAAGCTTTAAAAATCAAGATTTGCATAATCTTTTTGTGGAGAGAATCCAGCTATATTATCTTGTAAAATTGTTCTAAAACTTGGACGAGACTTGATAATTGAGTACCACTCTTTGATTAAAGGGAAGCTATCCCAATTTATCTCACCGAAATAATCAATAGTTGAAATATGTGCTGCTGCTGTTATGTCTGCACAAGTTAGGTGTTCTGAAATTATATAAGAGTTTTTTTCTAAACGAGATGTCATATATTTAAAGTGATGTAATAAATTCATTTTTGCAGCACGAATATACTCACTTCTAGGGCTACCAATTCTTCTCTGAAGACGTATCATTTTTTCGTCGATAATAATTTTACTTACTTCTCGATAAAATTTTTCATTAAACCAGTAAATTTCTTGTCTTACTAAGATTTTTTCTTGTATAGTTTTAGGCATTAAATAGAAGTTTTCAAAATTTTCTTTTAAAAATTCAGTAATTGCATAGTAACCAATTATAGTTTCATCATCAAAAATAATTACTGGTACAGTTGATGCTGGATTAATCTTAACAAATACTTCTCTTCTTTCCCAGTAAGATTCTTGAATTATATTTACTTCAAGATTAAGCTCTTTCAAATATACTCTTATTTGACGAGAAATAGGGCATATTGGATAATGAAAAAATTTGATCATGTTTCTAAGACGAGATATTTAAAATTTGCTAGAATTTTTCTCTGCAAGGCGTAAACTTAACGTTGTTTTCATCCTCAGAAGAGATATGTAAATAAATTATTTACCTTATAATGATGGTCTATAAGCCGGATTCTGTATAACTAAAGTTACCGTAGTTATTTATCTAGGACAAGCGTTACCACTTATCTCAAGCAATCTACCCGCATGATATCTAATTACAGACAACTAGGAATTTACATTCGATCATGCCTATTTGATTTTGCTCCTGATGGGGTTTGCCAAGCGACTCTTGTTACCAAGAAATCCGGTGTGCTCTTACCACACCATTTCACCCTTACCAAATTAATGGCGGTATCTTTCTGTTGCACTTTCCCTAAAACATCCTTAAAGATGCCCCGCTGGACGTTATCCAGCATCATGTCTGTACGGAGTCCGGACTTTCCTCGTCAACAAACATGTTGACGCAACTACGCGACCATCATTACTCTTTGATTTTAAGATCTTACATCAAATCTGTCAAATAGAACTTATATAAATTTGAATGCTACAATAATAAATTATATAAGGGGCAGTGATTCTAAAGAATCTTTAACTACTGTAAACTGCTATAACTGGCGCATGGTCTGAGGGTTTTTTTTGTTCTCTTGTATTATAGTCTATAAAGCAATTTTGTAAAAACGGCAATGTGTTAATAGTTGAAACAACTGAATCTATTCTCATACCTTTATTTTGTTCAAAAGCCCCGGCTCGATAATCCCACCAAGAATAGTCTTGTTTTTCTGGATGCTTGATTCGAAAGTTATCTACAAAATTAGAATTTAGAATTGTGCGCATTTTAGATTTTTCTAAAATCGTACAACAAGTAGTATCTTGTAAATTAATTGGATCGTAAACATCAATGTCAAAAGGAGCGACGTTATAGTCCGCACCAATGAATAATTTTTCATCATAAGATGATAAATATTTTATATATTTAGTAAATTGGTCATAAAATTCTAATTTCATTTGAAACTTATCACTACCAACAACTCCACCATTTGGTACATATAAAGATATTATCCTAGTGAAACCCATAAAACTATTAAAACAAATTTCAATAAATCTCGCTTGATCAGGGGCTGGATTATTTGCAAAATCAATTTTTACTTCATCAGCTGGAATTTTTGAGAGAATAGCTACCCCATTATAGGATTTCTGTCCGTTAATGTATAAATTATAAGGTAAATGTGATAGTGCTTCATATGGAAATTTATTAGTTTCGCATTTTAGCTCTTGTAAACAAATAACATCTGGATCATGTTGCTTTATAAAAGCAATTAAATGATTTATCCTCATATTAATTGAATTTACATTCCAGGTTACAATTTTAAATTCCATGATATTTTCTTACTTTAGTAAAATTATTATATATTGGGAGTTTTGATCATTTTGCACTCTCAGTATTAGTTTGTGACGCCAAAAATTGCAATAGTTTTTGGCAAGATTTACCCCTATGACTTATTTGATTTTTTGTACTCATTGTTAATTGGGAGAATGGTTTATTGTAACCTTCTGGCACAAAAATTGGATCATATCCAAATCCCTCTTCATTGATAAATGAGAAATCTAAGATACCGTGAACACTTTCGGAAAATTTATGAATTTGGCCTTGTTTAGGACAAAACAACACAATCACACATTGAAATGAGGCTTTCTTGGATAAACCATCTAATTTTTTTTCTAACTCCTGAAAAGCTTTTTTATAACTGCCTATATCTTTTGCCCATCTACCTGTGATAATTCCAGGAAACCCATTAAGGGCATTAATTGTAAGTCCGCTATCCTCTCCTAATGATAATTTTCCTGTTTTTTTAGCTGTATTTTTTGCCTTGATATAAGCATTTTCAGCAAAAGTTTTTCCATTTTCTTCTGGTTCTGATACTCCTAGTTCTATTGCTGTTTTCATAATAATTGGAATATTACAAAACAAGCTTTTATACTCATTGATTTTATCAACATTATGAGTTGCTACTACTAATTCTAAATTTTTCTTTATCATTCAGTATTTTCTATTTATTTACATCTGTTTTTTTCACGTCACCTGGCAAAGTGAAGGTAAATTTAGCGCCTTTCTTACCATTACTTTGTGCTTTGATAGTCCCACCATGAAGTTCAATTACTTTTTTACATAAAGTAAGACCAATGCCTCT
>JBGCEX010000024.1:0-27773 GCA_045106635.1 Rickettsiaceae bacterium
TTAAAAATGTCAGATCAGTTAAACTGAGATGGTTCTATTAAGGAGAAAGCTAATCTTTAATAGAAGGAAGAGATGACTCTGGACTTACACATTAGAGGCTATTTTTAGCTATTCTGATTCTTTGATAAGAGCTCTCTTACCAAGGATTTTGGCTGGACAGTATCTAAGAAAAGATTCTTCTTATTCTGAATTCACATGGTTAGCTAAACCCTCAATAATTTATTATATTACTAAATAAGCAGAGGTGCAATGGATAGAATCGTAGGTATAGATATCTCAAAACAAGATTTTGTTGTGGCGATATTGACTGATAAGAAACCAATTATCAAGAAATTCTTCAATAGTGATCAAGGGTTTTGTAAACTTCTAAAATATTTTAAAACTCTAAAATAGATCAAGCTAAAATTTGTAAGGAGGCAACTGGCAAATATGGTGAAAAGCTAGCAAGTTTTCTTTATGAATCAAAATATAAAGTTAGTGCAGTCAATCCAGCTTGTATAAAGGCTTTTGCTAATAGCAATCTTTCTAGGAATAAAACTGATTCAGCTGATTCTTTGCTAATTGCTAACTATGCTAATAAATGTGAGCCAAAATTATTTATTCCTAAAACACCAATTTTAAAAGAAATTCAAGAAATACATCGTTGTATTCAAGATCTTAAGTCTCAACTAAATCAAGCAACTAATAGACTCGAAAATATTGATCTTTTGCCAAAAACAGTATCATCAACGTGGCAAAATATGAGTTCTAATATTAAAGACAAAATTAAAGAATTACAAGAATACGTTATTAAACTTATATCATCTGATCCAGCTATAAATCAAGATTATAAAAATTTACAAACCATACCTGGAATAGCTTCTATCTCGGCTATTGCTATTATTGCAGAAGTGCCAGATATAAATGTTTTGCCTAATGCTAGGACTCTTGCTGCTTATGCAACTCTTAACCCTAAACATAGAATTTCTGGTTCATCAATTAGAAGAAAAACTAAAATATCCAAAATAGGATCTGCTAACTTGCGTAAAATTTCATATTTCCCTGCGATTGTTGCATCTTCTGCAAATCATCACTTTCTCAGTTTTAAACAAAAAATGAAAAACAAAGGAAAACATAATATGGTTATTATTGTTGCTTTGATGCGTAAAATGATGCACATTATTTACGCTATCTTGAAAAATAAATCTTCTTTTTCTTATGAAATAGCATAATTCTTGTTGACTCGCAATACAGTATCAAAGTTTATTACAAACTCAGTATTTTGTAATAAACTTTAATTCTTTTAGCAAATCATCTATTTTGCTATTTTTAAATTTTATTAAACAACTAACTGCAATTGACTGGTGTTGCTTCTTGTTTGCAATAAAACACTTTAATACGTCATGGTTAAGTTCTTCGATTCTACCTGCATAGCTACAAAGATTTGCTTTTTCACAATCTTTAGATATTTTTTCTTGATTTGGAGCTATTGAAAATATAAGAGTAGGAAGAGCAAGGACACAGCGCTCCCATGTATTAGTGCCGCCTGCAGCAATCCCAAAAGAGCTGCTGGAGATAATTTTTGCTACGCTGTCAGTATCAATAAAAAGTTGAAAATTTTTGTTGATTCTGCAAACTTCTGTAATCTCCTTGATTCTAGGGTTATAACTACCACACACCACATTTGCTTCACCGTTAAAATCAATATTTATTAATGCTTGCAACGCTTTTAACGTTGCTCCTGGAAGATCAATACCACCAAAAAAAATAAAGGCCGTGTTGTTTACAAAATTAGCTTTATGCTCAATCCAAAAATCTTCTTTTATAAGGGCATATTCTGGACCTAAAAACTTTTTACAATGCCTAGGAATTAAATCTTTGTATTGAACATCTTGATCTAAAAGAAAATTTTGATCTAACATTGCTTCACAATTATGTTTCCTATCAACCAAGTCGTCAATAACAAAAATTTTAGTATTTGATTTGTTTTTTACTATATTTTCCCACTTATAATCAATAGCATAATGGTCTACAACCACCCAGTCAGCTTGATATTCACCCAAAACATTTATAGTTTGTTGGGCATCATTTTCCCAACTTGTTTCAAGCCACTTACTATGAAAAAGTTCATTACAAGTTTTGTGATTTAATTGATCTTTTTTTAGAAGAAAAACTTTAAAACCATAACTAATAATTGTATCTGAGATATTGCAATCTAAATTACGACAAACAAATTTTACTTCATGACCATATGATCTAAATTTTTGAGCAAGATTTAGACAGCGCATCACGTGACCAGTACCGATTTGCTTTGATGAATCTGTTCTAAAAAGCACCTTCATAACTAGAGTTTTTTTTGCTCAATATGACTATTTATCTGGAATAAACTTGGTTGACTCTTAAACAATCCTAATATATCGCTAGTAGTGAAATAATTGTTTTTAGGATATAAATGATTATAGATAGTGCTAATCAGTAGTAAATCTTCTTTGGTGTCTAAAGTCCAACGATGATGTGAATTATTAATTTTTGCCCTATAGTTTTGGATACGAAAAAGAGCTGGGTTTTGCCAAATATAAGGAGTTACATGCTCACGTTCCCTCTCGGTTTTGGCTTCCAAGTAGGCTCTTTTGAGTGAGTCAAAAGTAAAAATCTCAGTTTCGAGCCCTCTTGGATAAGTTCTTTCTAAAAAATTGCACAAATAATCAAAATTGTTTTCTTCAAAAGAGTTCATCATATTATCTAGAACTTGCCAATCATATAGTGGACAATCAGAAGTAATTCGAACTATAATATCTGCATTATTCTCAATAGCAGTAAAATAATATCGAGAAAGTACATTTTGTTCATTTCCTCTAAAAGATTTTATTTTTAGTTTGTCCGCTTCCTCCACAATTATATCATCTACAGGCTGATCAGTAGTAGCAATTACTATTTCATCAATAGTTTTTGATTTTGAAATTCTCAATATATCATGTTCAAGTATTGTTTTGTTACAAAGATTTTTCATAACCTTACCACGAAGTCTTGTTGATCCCATTCTGGCTTGAATTATAGCTATTTTTTTAGACATAAAATTAAGAATCTTTGTTTAAGTATTTACTACATATTTCCATTATTTTATTAAAAATATATTCGATATCTTCTTCTGTCATTTTCGGATATAAAGGTATCGAAATTGCCCTTTTATAATATTCCTCAGCATTTTTACAATATCCAGGTTTAAAACCTAATTTTGAATAATAAGGATGGAGATAAACAGGGATATAGTGTAGGTTCACACCTATATTTGCTTTTTTTAACTCCTCAAATATTTCTTTTTTAGAATTTTTTTGAACTAGTAAAATTGGAAATAGATGATATGAAGAATAATAATTATTAGATATTTGCTGAAATCTAATAGACGTATTGTTAAAAAGCTCAATATACTTATTAGCTAAATAATTTCTTTTTTGTACAAACTCATTAAGTCTTAACATTTGGCTTAACCCAAGTGCTGCTTGTATATCTGTCATCCGATAATTATGTGAAAGCTCTAACATTTCGTAATACCAAGAACCAGGATTATTATTTTGCATAAACTCCGGTTCTCTTGTTATTCCATGCGTTCTAAGTCTAAGTAACCTATCATAAATATTCTTGTCATTAGTTGTAATTATTCCACCTTCACCAGTAGTAATAATTTTTACTGGATGGAAGCTAAATACAGAAATATCAGAATGCTCACAACTCCCTACAGGTTTATTATTATATCTAGCTCCAATTGCATGTGCAGAATCTTCAATAATCTTAAATCCATATTCTACAGAAAGCTTTTTTATTTCTACCATATCACAAGCAGTGCCACACATATGTACGGGAACTAAAATTTTAGGTAATTTCCCAATTTTTTTGGCGTTATACAATTTTTCTTTAAGGGCAGAAATAGAAATATTAAAAGTCTGTAAGTCAATATCAACAAAATCAACGTCAGCGCCACAAAACCTTCCACAATTTGCTGAAGCAACAAAAGTGTTAGGGGAGGTCCAAAGCAGATCATTTTCACCTAAATCTAAGGCCATACAGGCAATATGCAAGCCTGAAGTATTACTATTTACGGCAACTGCATACTTAGCACCAGTATACTTAACTATGGAATCCTCGAAAGCTTTTATAGTCGGACCCTGTGTAAGAAAATCACCTTTTAAAACTTCTACCACAGCATTGATATCATCCTCTGATATATCTTGCCTACCATAGGGAATGAATTTTTTACTATACATAAACAATCGCTCTTTTAGGAATAAACTTAGGAATTATCAATCAATATTTTTATTAAGTTCTATAAGCTGATCAATAGTTAAGAACTCAGTATTATTAAGAGAGTTATACTCAAAGCCTAAACTTACCTTTTTGCCTTTTTCTTCTACATTATTTTCAAAATAATTAAAGATTTTAGAATGAAAATTAATAGTAGGCATTATTGTATAGTAATCTTCAAATTCAACAGTCAAGTGAGAATCATCAGCAGGACACATAATCTCATTAAGTTTTTCACCCGGTCTAATTCCAACTATAGTTTGTTTTAATTCAGGAGCTATCGAAGTTGCAAGATCAACTATTTTAACAGAAGGGATTTTGGGAACAAAAATCTCTCCTCCTTGCATGCGCTCAAAGTTTTTCAATACAAAGTTTACTCCTTGTTCTAAGGTAATCCAAAATCTAGTCATTTGTTCGTGTGTAATTGGTAATGTTTGCGCGCCATTTTTAACTAAATTTCTGAAAAATGGAACAACCGAGCCTCTTGACCCTACTACATTTCCGTACCTTACAACCGAAAAAGTTGTTTTATGTTTACCTGACATATTATTGGCAGCAACAAATAGTTTATCAGAAACTAGCTTTGTAGCGCCATACAAGTTAATGGGATTTGCTGCTTTATCTGTCGATAATGCTATCACTTTTGAGACATTATTTGCAAGCGCAGCTTTAATTATGTTCTCAGCTCCGTGTATATTTGTTTTTATACATTCCATAGGGTTATATTCAGCTGCTGTTACTTGTTTTAATGCAGCAGCATGTATTACAAAGTCTATATCTTCCATTGCATATATAAGCCTTGACTCATCACGAACATCCCCTATAAAATAGCGCATACACTGGTCATTAAACGATTGTTGCATCTCGAATTGCTTTAACTCATCTCTTGAGTATACAATAATTTTTCTAGGACTATAGTTAGCTAATATTGTTCGTATGATTTCTTTGCCAAATGAACCAGTTCCACCAGTTATAAATATACTTTTATTGTTAAACATTTTGTACTAATAATTGAAAGTTAATAATAATTTATTTCAAATCTGAAACAAGCACTCTTGTTCCAAAGGAAATATCTCTACTTGCGCTTTTTTCTAGCAGATCTTTATGGTATTTTGGTTCAAGACTTAAACCTGGGCGACAAATCTTAACATTGTTCATAGAAAACTTCTCTCCAGCTTTTATATCTTTTGTTGGCCAAATAGACTGGCGAAAAACTTTAGAATTCTGTTCATTATCTGCACCCCCATAAGTTACTTTACCACGTGCATTCCATGCTCGAATAGTTTCGTCTCTTAATAAACGAAATTCTGAAGGGTTCAAAGAAAATTGACTGTCAACACCACCATCTTCACGGTTCATAGTGAAATGCTTCTCTATAACAACTGCACCATAAGATACAGCTGCTATAGCAACTCCTATTCCAAGAGTATGGTCGGACAAACCAATATCTACACCAAATTTTTGCGCCATATCAGGTATAGTAAGTAAATTTGCATCACTAGCATTCGCTGGATATGCACTAGTACATTTTAATAAAATAATCTTAGTTGCTCCTGCACCTCTTGCAGTGTTAATGGCAAGAGATATATCATCTTCTGATGCTAGTCCAGTTGACAGAATAAGAGGTTTACCTGTTTTAGCTACTTTCTCAATTAAAGGGAGATGAGTAATTTCAAAAGAAGCAATTTTATAAAGTTCAGGTTTAAGCTTTTCAAGAAAATCAACCGCAGTTAAGTCAAACGGCGCGCTAAATGGTATCAGACCAAGTTCTCTAGCTCTTTTAAACATAGGTTCATGCCATTCCCAGGGAGTATGAGCCTCTTCATATAAATCATATAGATTCTTGCCATGCCATAGACTATGAGGATCATCTATCAGGAAGTCTTTTTTTTTGCAATCTAAAGTTATGGTATCAGCGGTATAAGTTTGAAATTTAATAGCATTAGCTCCACTCTTAGCTGCTTCTTCGATTATAAGCATAGCTCTTTCCAAACTGGAATTATGATTACCACTCATTTCAGCGATAATAAAAGGGGGGTGTTCTCTAGATATTTCCATTTAAATATTCTGTATTTATTCATCATCTAAATTAGTTATATCATATATTATTAAGAAATGTCAACTTTGAATTATGTTGTTGTATAATTCTAACAAAGTCTAAACAAGGCCATTAATTTTAAGAATAAAATAAAAATCTCGAATAGAAAAGCAGTAGAAATAATCGAATAAAGAGTTTAAAGAGATAAGAATTTCCAGAAGCAATAAATAGCATATTTCCAGATACTGTAGTACAGCTCTGCATAGTGCATATGATAAGGAATTGCTGTAAAATATGTAGTCGTACAAAGATTTGAAAAAAGTAACATCTGATTTAAAGAAAATATATACAGCAAATACAGATGAGATAGCTCATTTTGAGTTAAAATCATTTGCATCTAAATGGGGTGGTAAGTATCCAGTAATATCAGATATTTGGCAAAGAAAATGGAGTGGGATTATACCATTCTTTGCCTTTCCAGCGGAGATTAGAAAGGTAATTTATACAACAAATTCAATTGAATCTGTCAATCGCCAAATCCGTAAAATAATCAAAAACAAGGGGTATTTCCAAATGATGAATCTATCAAAAAAATGGACTATGCCAATTCAAAATTGGCCTCTTGCATTGAATCAATTTGAGATTCTTTGTGGAGATTTTAGACAAGATTTATTGGAGCATAAATTTTAGAACTTACACAAAGAAATTGATTGACTCGTATAAAATAGAATATTTCTTAGAATATATGATATAGCGTAGCTGTAAAATTCCAACTTAGTAAGTTAATCATTTATAATCACACTATTTCACAACTTCAGTTGTTGAAGCTAATTTTACTTTTTTTGCAAGCCTGCTTATCTTTCTTGAAGCTGTGTTTTTCTTAATTAAACCTTTTGAAACTGCACGCATCATTTCTGATTGCACAAAAATCAAAGCTTTACCTGCCGAATCAGTTACAGAAGCGGACTCTACAGCACTCACAACTTTTTTAATATAAGTCCTTACTCTAGTTCTTCTATTTTTATTAATCCCAGCTTTTTTAGCTGTTTTTCTTATAGCTTTTTCTGTGGATAAATGATTTGCCATATTATTCTCTTTATTCTTGGTTTTCTTGTGTTATTAGCTCTTGAACTTTTGGAGTCATACAACCTTTTGCATTTAGATCCCTGTCAACAAACTCAATATAAGCAACTGGAGCCGCATCTCCATATCTAAATCCAGCTTTAACTATCCTAGTATACCCACCTGGTCTCCCTTTGTATCTAACAGCTAAAACAGAAATTAATTTTTCAGCAGCTACCTTATCTTTAATCTTTGATATAATTTCTCTTCTCACAGCAAGAGTTCCACTTCTTGCTTTAGTAACTAGAATCTCAACAAATGGCCTTAGCTCTTTAGCTTTTGGTACGGTAGTCTTAATCTGCTCATTCATAATCAAAGATGTCGCCATATTTGCAAACATCGCCATTCTATGACTACTAGTTCTATTTAACTTTCTTCCTTTTAACTTATGACGCATTTTTTATACCTAATATTTCAACTTATATCATCGCAATTATAACGATTAATACGCTTTACTCTTAACAAAAATCAATATGGGTCTTCATGTTTCTTAGCTAACTCTTCAACATTTTCAGGAGGCCAACCAGAAATTTCCATACCAAATTTTAAATTAAATTTAGATAGAATTTCTTTTATCTCATTTAGAGATTTTCTTCCAAAATTTTGAGTTCTAAGCATTTCTGCTTCTGTTTTAATCACAAGATCACCAATATAAACAATATTATCATTCTGCAAACAATTCTGAGATCTAATAGAAAGTTCAAGATGACTAACTTTTTTAAGTAATACAGGATTAAACTCTAGTTCTTCTGAGATTTCCGCTTTTTCTTCTTCTTCCTCTTCAAAACTTACAAATAATTCCAACTGATCCTGAAGAATTCTAGCAGATAACGCTACCGCCATTTCTGGAGTGATAGTACCATCTGTTTCAATCGCCATTATTAATTTATCATAATCAGTTACTTGACCAACCCTTGTATCTTCTACTTTATAAGAAACTTTTCTTACAGGACTAAATAAAGCATCAATAGCTATGACACCTATTGGCAAGTCTTTTTCCCTTGTACTACTAGCTGGAATATATCCTCTACCAGTTTCACAATAAAACTCTACTGCAAGCTCGGCATCTTTAGATAAAGTACAAAGTTTTTGATCAGGATTCAATATCTCAACATCACTTGATGTTTCTATCATACCAGCAGTAACAACACATGGACCTTTGACATTTAGCCTAATGATTCTTGTCTCTGAGCTATGCATTTTAATTGCTATATTTTTCACGTTCAAAATAAGATCAACAAGATCTTCTTTAATACCTGATTTTGCAGAAAATTCATGCACTACACCTGGAATTTTCATCGCAGTAATTGCAGCTCCCTGCAAGGAAGAAAGCAAGATTCTTCTCAAAGCGTTTCCTAGTGTTAAACCAAAACCTCTTTCTAGTGGTTCAACCACTATATTAGCAACATTACCTTCATCATCACCAGAATCAACATAAGCAATTTTTGACGGTTTAATAAGCAAATTCCAGTTTTTATTTAGTGATAGCATATTTTTACCTTTCTCTAATGTTTTCCGCTTATACCCTTCTTCTCTTTGGCGCTCTAACACCATTATGGGCAACACTTGAAACATCGGTTATTGAAGTCACAACAAAATTTTGACTAAATACCGCCCTCATAGCAGCTTCCCGCTGTGATCCAGCACCTTTAACTCTTATAGACACAGTCTTCATACCATTATCCTTAGCATTCTCAGATGCCCTGTCTACTGTGAGTTGCGCAGCGTGAGGGGTTGCTTTTTTAGCTCCTTTAAATCCATGAGATCCCGCTGTAGATATAGCTATCACATTCCCTTGAACATCTGTAAAAGTTACAATAGTATTATTGAAGGTAGCTTTAATATGAACAACCCCGAGCGAAATATTTTTTTTCTTTTTCTTAACTTTGCTAATTGGACTCATTTATCTATATCCTAAATTATTGTTTCTTGCCAGCGATAGCTACACGTTTTCCCTTTCTTGTTCTAGCATTAGAATGCGTATTCTGACCACGAACTGGTAATCTTCTAATATGCCTTAACCCTTCATAAGAACGTATATCTTTTTTCTTTTTAATATTAAGATTTACTTCCCTTCTCAAATCTCCTTCCACTTGGCAATTCTTATCTATAATAGAGCGAAGAGTGATTAGCTCCTGATCTACTAAATCTTTAACTCGCTTACTTTCTGAAATACCAGTATCCTTGCAAATTTTTTGAGCAGAAGTCAGTCCAATACCATAAATATATGTCAGACTAATAACTAATCTTTTATTTGCTGGAATATTTACACCTGCAATCCTTGCCACAAAACTTCTCCAAATTTTTATAAATAATTAGAACCAGAATAATATAAAAATATCTGATAAAGTCAAATCCTTTTTGCAATCAAACTTATCTCTTTCATCACTTCTTCCTTAGCACCACCTGCATTAACAGTAAAAAAATTCTCTTTTCTTTTATAATACTCAACTAAAGGCAAAGTTTCTTTTTTATACTCTTCTATTCTAGCTAACACAGTTTTTTCGTCATCATCAGATCTAGATGTTACTTCAATAGAACCACAATAATCACATACACCAGCTACTTTTAAAGTGTCAAAATAGTGGTTATATATAGCGCCACAAGACTGACAGCTATAACGCCCCATAATCCTCTTAACAACCACTTCGTCAGCAACATCAAAAAACACCGAACTAATTTCTGTATCTATGTTCTCCATAAAATATTCAGCTTGTTTTAAGCTTCTTGGATAACCATCCAAAATACACCCATCCTCATACTCTCCAGATAGAAGAACCGTTCTAACAATTTTATTTACTAAATCAGAAGGAACAAGTTTACCAGAAACCATATATTCATTCAGAAGTTTTGACTCTTCGCTATCAGTTTTTATCATTTTTCTAAAAATATCACCCGTAGACACATGAGGAAGCATTAACTTTTCCGCCAAGATCTTACCCTGAGTTCCTTTGCCCGAACCAGGAAGCCCCATCAGTAATATAATTTTTTTTATCATTTCTCTTTTAATTTCATTTTTTTCACCAAGCCCTCATATCTAGAACTAAATAAATGCGTCTGAATCTGGGTAAAAGTATCAATTACAACATTTACAACTATTAAAAAACTTGTTCCTCCTAAAGCAAATGCTACAGAATATTTATTCATTAGGACTTCAGGAAGAACACATATTACCGATAAATACAAACCACCAATAACAGTCAACCTTGTAAGCAAATAATCAAAATACTCAGAAGTGTTCTTGCCTGGTCTCTTACCAGCAACATAAGCACCATGTTTTCTTAAATTATTAGCTGTCTCTTCAGAGTTGAATACCACAGCTGTATAAAAGAAACTAAAAAACATTATCAATGACACATACAGAAAAATAAACAATGGCTTTCCATGCCCTAAATAACGAGAAAGTGCAGACATAAACTCAGAACTATCACCAGAAAAACCTGTTATAGTAGCAGGAAACAAAAGTACAGAACTTGCAAAAATCGGCGGTATTACACCTGAAGTATTCAACTTCAAAGGTAAATGGGTTGCATCACCCCCATACACTTTATTACCAACTTGCCTCTTTGGGTATTGTACTAAAACTTTACGCTGAGCTCTTTCAAAAAAAATAATTGTTGCTATCATTGCTACAACCCCAACACAAATTGCAATTACTGCAATAGGAGACATAACTCCTTTTCTGGATAGCTCAAACATTCCTATAACGGCACTAGGGAGACCAGAAACAATACCAATAAAAATTATTAAGGATGTACCATTACCTATACCACGAGATGAAATTTGTTCACCAAGCCACATTAAAAACATTGTACCAACAACTAAAGTTGTAATTGTCGAAACTTTAAAAATCAAAGAAGGTATAATTACAACTGCGCCATAAGGGGTTATAGTAGATTCAAGACCAATAGCTACCCCATAAGCCTGAAAGGCTGCAAACAATACTGTTAAATATCTAGAAAGCTGGTTTATCTTCCTTCGCCCCGCCTCTCCTTCCTTTTTAAGGTTTTCTAAAGGTTTATAAGCAATAGTCATCAACTGAATTATAATAGAGGCAGTAATATAAGGCATTATCGCAAGAGCAAAAATAGACATTCTACCAAGGGATCCACCTGAAAGCATATTAAACATACCAAGAATACCAGCTTGGCTCTGCTCCGCTAAACTAGCTAGCGCAACGGAATCAATACCTGGAATTGGAATAAAAGAACCCACCCTACAAACGAGCAAGATAGATAGCGTAAATATTATCCTGCTACTAAGTTCGCCTTTCGATTTTTGCATTATTGAATAATCTCTTTATAATACTTCACCACCTGCCTTTTCTATCAACTCTCTGGCAGATTTGGAATAAGCATCTAATTGCACAGAGATTTTAAATTTCATTTTATCAATTCCACCAAGTAATTTGACTGGTGTTTTTTCACTTTTAATATAACCAACACTAACAAGCTGAGCCTTATTCAAAACTACATGCGCTTCCACTCCTTTTTCAGCTATTAGAACCTCTATATCAGCAACACTAATTGAAGTATAGTCTATAGACTTAGAACTATTAAAACCCCTTTTTGGCAATCTTTTAATAAGCGGCATTTGCCCCCCTTCAGTTTTGATAGCAACACCAGAACGAGATTTTTGACCCTTTTCTCCGCGGCCACCAGTTCTACCAGTTCCACTACCATTACCTCTACAAATCCTTTTTCTTGGTTTTTTAGAGCCAGGAACGTTAAATAATGAATTTATTTTCATTTTACTTTACTCCCGATATAATTTCAAATTTTACTAAGTGTTTTACCTTATTAACCATTCCTCTTACAGAATCAGTATCTTCAAGGATTCTCTCTTTGCGTATTTTATTCAAACCAAGACCTGCAAGCGTTTTTCTTTGCTCAGGTCTACGACCTATTGGACTTGCGATCTGCATCACTTTTATATGATTAGATTTTGAATTTATTTTTTTTTCAGTCATATCACAACCCCAGTTTATCTCTTATTTTTCTTCTTTCAGCAAGTTTACAGAAAGCTCACTAATATTTTTATCTCTTCTTGCAGCAATGATTTTTGGAGTATTAAGATTACGTAGAGCGTCAAAAGTAGCTGTAATCATAGCATTAGGATTAGAAGAACCCAATGATTTTGCTACTATATCTTCAATACCAAGACATCCAAAAATTGACCTCATCGGACCACCGGCAATAACACCAGTCCCTGGAGCTGCTCTTCTAAGCAAAACCTTAGCTGCACCGCTTTTTCCTACAACATCATGATGAATAGTTCTTCCTTTATACAAGGGAACTGACAATAAATTATTTCTAGCATCTTTTGTCGCTTTTGCCCTTGCTTCAGTAACTTCTTTTGCTTTACCGTTGCCAAAACCCACTCTACCATTTCCATCACCAACTATAACAATAGCTGAAAAGGAAAAATTTCTTCCTCCTTTAACCACTTTTGTCACTCTGTTAACGTGAACCAGTTCTTCACTTAAACCATCTGTGTTTTTTGTAGAATCTTTAGACATTAATCTTCTCTATTAAAAGTTCAAATTTTTTCTTGCTTCATCTGCAAGAGCCTTGATAACTCCATGATATCTATGACCACCTTTATCAAAAGCAACTAATTTAATTGCTTTTTTAGCTGCTCTTTCTCCTATCAACTTACCAACTTTAATTGCATTTTCAACATGACAGTTTGACTTCCCAAGTTTTCTGATTTCTTTATCAAGAGTTGATGCAGATACCAATGTTCTTGCCGTCAAATCATCGATGATTTGAGCATATATGTGCTGACCTGACTTAAAAACAGAAAGTCTATTTCTATCACTAACCTTCTTAAGTTTAATCCTTACGCGTTCTTTTCTTTTATGAAAACTATGGTTTTTTGTACTCATATCAAATCCTAAATATTAACCTTTCTTACCTTCTTTCCTTTGTACGTATTCACCTTTACGCTTAATACCTTTACCTTTATAAGGCTCTGGCGGTCTCTGTCTTTTGATCACCGCTATAAACTCTCCAAGCATTTCTTTATTTATAGACTCAAGATTGATAATATTTTGTTTAGGTGTATCAACCTTAATTCCCTCTGGGATTTCAATTTTTGTATTGTGACTTTTTCCTAAAGTTAAGTTTAAATACTTACCTTTAACCGCAGCCCTATAACCAACACCATTAACTTCCAACTCTTCGGAAAACCCAGTGGTCACACCTTTAACCATTGCATTAATAATACTTCTTGCAGTACCCCACATAGCTCTTGCCGCATTTGTGTCATTTAAGGGTTTCACAACTACGGTATTTTCGTTTTGTTCAATACTAATATCACCAGCAAAACTTTTTTCCAAAAACCCTTTAGTTCCAAGAACTTTAATATTTAAACCAGAAATCTCTACCTTAGCACCGTTAGCCAGCAACACTGGTACTTTACCTACTCTTGACATCTTTAATACTCTAAAATATTTTACAAATTACTTCACCGCCAACATTTTGCTTCTTAGCATCTCTATCAGACATCACACCTTTTGATGTAGAAAGAATATGTATACCCATATTATTAAAATAACCCTTCAAGTTAGAAATAGGTGAATACATTCTTTTACCAGGTTTAGATACTTTATGAATCTCTGATATCGCAGGATTACCAACACGAGAATATTTTAGCTCAACACTAATTTCTTTATCTTCTGTATTAAGAGTGTACCCAGCAATATACCCCTCTCCTTTAAGTACATCAAGAACTGCACATTTAAGCTTAGAAGCAGGCATACCAACATTAAGCAACTTACTTTTTTGCCCATTTCTAATTCTTGTTAGCATATCCGCTATATTATCGGTCATTGACATAAAAACATTTCCTAACTTTAAATTTACCAACTTGCTTTAACAACACCAGGCAACATACCTTTTCCCGCTAAATCCCTAATCACGTTCCTAGAGACACCAACTTTGCGATAATACCCTCTTGGCCTTCCAGTTAACGCACATCTATTTCTAACTCTACTCTTAGCCGAATTTCTTGGAAGCTTGGCTAATTTTAATACAAGATTAAATCTCTCATCAATAGGAAGGTCTTTGGAATAAATTTTTTCCTTTAACTCCTTTCTTTTCGACATAAAAGACTTAACTAATCTTTTTCTTTTATCGTTTCTCTGTATAGAACCAATCTTTGCCATAGCAATTTATCTCTAAATTAATTATAAAATGGTAAATTAAATCCAGATAATAAAAGCTTTGCTTCTTCATCTGTTTTTGCTGTAGTAACAATAGTAATATCCATGCCTCTAATTTTATCAATTTTATCATAATTAATTTCAGGAAACACTATTTGCTCTTTGATGCCAAAAGTCATATTTCCCCTACCATCAAAGCTTTTTACTGAAAAACCTTTAAATTCTTTTACCCTTGGTAGAGCAACAATAACAAGTCTTTCCAAAAATTCAAACATCCTCTCACTTCTGAGCGTAACTTTACAACCAATTTTCATTCCTTCACGCAACTTAAAACTAGCAATCGATTTTTTAGCATAGGTCGTATAAGGCTTTTGACCAGTAATAGCTGTAAGGTCAGCTATAGCATTATTAATAACTTTTGAATCAGAAACCGCTTCACTAACTCCCATATTAACAACTATTTTTGCTAATTTTGGCATTTGATGTATATTTTGATAGCTAAACTTTTCTTGTAAAGATTTTACTACTTCTTTTACATACAACTCTTTAAACTTAAGCAACATTACTTACCTTCCTTGGAAATTATCTCACCAGATTTTTTTGCAAATCTTACTTTCTTACCATTTTCTAAAATTTTCGTTCCAACTTTAGTGATCTCATTTGTTTTTGGATCTATATGACTTAAGTTTGAAATGTGAATAGTAAGTTCTTTTTGAGAAATACCGCCTTCACTATCTCGACTCGGTTTCAAATGTATTTTCGCAAGATTAACTCCAGCAACAATAGCACGATTCTCTTTGGGGAATACTTTTAAAACATCACCTACTTTTCCTTTGCTCTTACCAGTAATAACTTTAACTTTATCACCTTTTTTTATTTTTAGCTTAATCATTTATATAACCTCTTCTGCAAGGGAAACAATTTTTCCAAATCCTTTGCCCCTAAGTTCTCTTGGCACCGGACCAAAAACCCTAGTTCCAATTGGTTCATTCTGTTTATTTACTAAGACAACAGAATTTGAATCAAATTGAATAGTGCTTCCATCTGGCCTCCTAACTCCTTTCTTAGTTCTAACGATAAGAGCTCTGTGCACATCACCTTTTTTTACTTTTCCACCAGGAATCGCAGTCTTTATAGATACAACTATGACATTACAACACTCTGTAGTCATATGGTCTGAACCACCAAGAACTTTTATACACATCACTTTCTTGGCACCAGAGTTATCTGCGACCTTTAGGACGCTTTGCATCTGAATCATAACTTAAACTTCCAAAACATAAATAATATTAAACACAGGACAAAATACAGAATTTTACACAATAAGTCAAAGATTTATTCGTCTACGACCATCCAACTTTTAGTCTTAGAAATAGGTCTACACTCTATAATTCTAACCTTATCCCCTTCTTTATACTTACTCTCAGGATCATGAGCGGCATATTTAGTAGATCTTTTTACAGTCTTCTGGTAAAGAGGATCTCTAAACCGCCTTTCCACTCTAACTGATATAGTCTTGTCAGACTTTGCACTTTCAACTGTGCCTTGTAAAATCCTTTTTGGCATTACTTTGCTCCAACTTTTCTTCTTCTTGTTAATTCAGTTTCAACCCTAGCAACATCTTTTTTTACCTTTGCAAATCTACTAGTATTAGTTAATTCACCAAGAGTTTTTTGAAACCTTAGGTTAAACAACTCTTTCTTCAAAAAAGAAAGAGAATCTTTTAATTTTTTATCATCAAGACCAAGTAAGGTGGTTGCCTTATAATCCAAATCACTCATATCTCTTTACCATCTTTGTTTTTACTGGCAACTTAGAAGCGGCAAGTTCTAAAGCCTTGCGAGCAACCGCCTCATCAACACCATTAATTTCAAACATTATTCTACCAGGAGAAACCCTCACTGCAAAATATTCTGGAGAACCTTTACCTTTACCCATACGTACTTCATTAGGTTTTTTAGAAACAGGAATATCTGGGAAAATTCTAATAAAAAATCTACCTTGCCTTTTCATTTCCCTAACAGCAGCTCTCCTTGCCGCTTCAATCTGACGGGCAGTAACCCTTAATTGCTCAACAGACTTCAAACCAAACATGCCAAAACTTAACATCGTTCCAGCCTTTGCTTTTGGAGCAACCCTACCCTTATGAGCTTTTCTAAATTTTTGCTTCTTTGGAGCTAGCATTACATCTCTTCCACAGTTAAATTAATTAAAACAATACTATCTTTTACTCTGAGCGTAGTCGCCTCTATAAATCCATACTTTTACACCGATCACTCCATAAGTAGTATGAGCTTCAGATGTAGAGTAATCTATATCTGCACGAAGCGTGTGAAGAGGAACCCTTCCTTCTCTATACCACTCCGTTCTAGCTATTTCAGCACCACCTAAACGACCAGAACAAGCAACCTTGACCCCTTTTGCACCTTGCTTCATGCTATTTTGCATTGCTGTCTTCATTGCTTTTCTAAAAGAAACCCTACTCTCTAATTGTTGAGTAATATTTTGAGCAGTAATAGCAGAATCAAGAGCTGGCTTTTTAACCTCGTGAATATTTATAAAAACTTCACATCTTACCATCGCCTGCGCATCTTTCTTTAATTTTTCAATATCAGAACCACTCTTACCAATTATAATACCAGGTTTTTTTGCATGAATATTTATAACTACATTGCTACTTGTTCTATGAATAATTATTCTACTCACCTGAGCTACTTTATAACGTTTCGTAATCAAAGCCCTGATTTTTAAATCTTCAAGTAATTTAGCAGCATAATCATTTTCTGCATATAACACAGAGTCCCAATCATTATTAAGCGTAGGCCCCACTCTAAAACCATGAGGATTTACCTTTTGTCCCATACTAATTCTCCTCTTTTTCGGAAACCGTTATATACAAATTACTAAAAGGCTTATTGATTCTAGCACTTCTACCTCTGGCTCTTGGTCTTACTCGCTTCATTACAAACGACTTCCCAACAGTAGCAGAGTCAACAACTAAACTATCAATATCCAATCCCATATTATTCTCAGCATTGGCAACAGCCGACTGTAAACATTTTCTAACATCAATAGCTATCCTTTTAGGACAGAAAGCTAATTGCACCAAAGCTTCAGAAACTTTCATTCTTCTAATCATTGCCGCCACTAAATTTAATTTCTGCGCAGTAGTTCTCAAATTTCTTGCTGATGCTTTTACTAATATACCCATCTTCACCCTATGTTATTTTCTTTTAACTTTTTTATCAGCCCCATGACCATAATAAGTACGTGTAGGAGAAAACTCTCCAAACTTACGACCAACCATTTCCTCGGTTACAGACACAGGAATAAATTTGTTGCCATTATGCACAGCAAACGTAAAGCCAACAAACAATGGCAAAATAGTCGACCTTCTAGACCATGTTTTTATAACATCTTTTTTACCCGAATCCATTGTTTTCTGGATTTTCTTTAATAAATAACCATCTACAAAAGGACCTTTCCATGTCGAACGTGCCATAGCCTTACTACCTTACTTAGTTTTTCTTTTTAAAATGAACCTAGACGTAAGCTTGTTCTTACGCGTTTTCTTACCTTTAGTCGGTTTACCCCAAGGAGTCACTGGATGACGACCACCAGAAGTTTTACCTTCACCACCACCATGAGGATGATCAATAGGATTCATGGCCACCCCTCTTACAACTGGCCTTCTACCAAGCCATCTATTTCTACCAGCTTTACCAATATTAATATTTTTCTGATCAGGATTCGATACAATACCAATCGTAGCTTTACAATCAAGAGGGATTAGTCTTAATTCCCCTGAAGCTAATTTTACTTGCGCATAACCAGAATCTTTACCCGCTAAACTTACAGAAGTACCAGCAGATCTAGCAAGCTGCCCACCTTTCCCAGGTTTCATCTCAACATTATGCACAATAGTACCAACTGGTATATTCCTTAAAGGCAAACAATTACCAATTTTGATATCAGAATCAGCTCCGCAAGCTACCTTATCACCAACCTTCAAATTGTTAGGAGCTAAAATATAAGACTTAGAACCATCTGCATGATTCAGCAAAGCAATAAAAGCCGTTCTATTTGGATCATATTCCAATCTTTCTACAATAGCATCTCCATCTACAGATCTTTTAAAATCAACAAACCTGTAAAGCCTTTTATGACCACCTCCTCTATGCCAAGAAGTAATTCTACCCGTGTTGTTTCTACCACCAGTATTACTTTTCCCCTTAGTCAAAGGTTTATATGGATCACCTTTCCATAAATTACTTTTATCAACTTGAACCAATTCCCTCTGCGAAGGAGTAGTTGGATTATAATGCTTTAATGCCATTTATTTGCCTCCACCAGTAAAATCAATAGTATAGTCTTTTTCCAAAGTTACTAAAGCTTTCTTTATATCAGATCTACGACCAAGCACACCTTTAAACTTTTTTTCTTTGCCTTTTTGATTAAGAACATTAACAGATTTTACTTTTACCGAAAAAATCTCTTCAACAGCTTTTTTTATCGAAGCCTTTTCAGCGTTACGAGCAACTTCAAAAACATACTTCCCAATCTCACCTAAAAAAGTTGATTTTTCAGTGATTATTGGACTTCTTATCAAATCATATTTACTAGCTGACATTATTTTAACCTCTCTTCTAAAAGTGGCAATGCTTCTTTAGATATTAAAACATAATCGCTATTGACTATATCATATACATTTGCACCAACAACAGGAACAACACAAGCATTAACAGCCGACTTTGCCGATAATTTTATATTCTGATCAACTTCTTTTCCGTCGATAATAAAAAACTTACCAGAACCAAAATTTGTTAATGACTTCACTAAATCAGCAGTTTTAGGCTTGTCCATTTTTGTTGAATCTATAATATGAACCACCCCTTCTGAAAATTTAACCGAAAGAGCATGCTTCATACCAAGTTTCCTAACTTTCTTCTGCAATTTAGTTTCATGAGATCTAGTCACCGGGCCAAAAGCAATACCACCACCACGACGCTGCACTCCTCTTGCATTACCTTGCCTTGCGTTACCAGTACCTTTTTGTTTAAATGGCTTCTTCCCAGTACCAGACACTTCACCAACCGTCTTAGTCTGATGAGTACCACTCATGGCTTTAGCTCTTTGCCAATCAACTACTCTTTTTATAATGTCTATTCTTGCCTCTAGACCAAATATGGCATCGCTTACCACGACATCACCTAACACTTTATTGTCTAGACTTAATAGTTTGGCTTTCATACAACTCTACCTAATTAACTCTCTATATTCAATTTGATACAGATTTCTTAACTGCATCTTTGACGTATACATAACCACCTTTAGAACCAGGTACATTACCACTTACAATCAACAAACCCTTCTCGATATCAAAATCTACTATTTTTAGATTTTGCACAGTCACCCTAGCATCACCTAAATGACCAGCCATTTTCTTTCCTTTAAAAACCTTACCAGGATCTTGGCACTGACCTGTAGATCCATGCGAACGGTGAGATACAGAAACACCATGGGAAGCTTCTAGACCACGAAAATTATGCCTTTTCATCGCCCCAGCAAAACCTTTACCTATGGAATTACCAGCAACGTCTACAAATTGACCAACTTCAAAATGATCAGATTTAAGCTCAACACCAACATCAAGCATATTAGCCTCTGAAACTCTAAATTCTTTTAACTTTGCTCTTGGCTCTACCTTCGCGTCAGCAAACACCTTTTTCATTGGCTTAGAAACTTTATAAGACTTCTTCAACACAGCACCTAATACAACTGCATTATAACCATCTTTATCAGCAACTTTACGACCAACTACCTGACAATTATCGATATGCAGAAATGTCAATGTTATTCTTTTTCCATCGGTAGTGAATTTTGAACTCATACCTAATTTTTTTGCAATCAAACCTGTTTTCATTTCGAAGCACCTAACAATTTAATTTCAACATCAATACCAGCCGGCAAATCTACTTTTCTTAAAGCTTCAACAGTTTGAGGAGTAGGATAATTAATAATCACGAGTCTCTTCTGAGTTCTAATCTCAAACTGCTCTCTAGATTTTTTATCTATATGAGGAGATCTATTCACAGTAAACCTTTCAATCGACCTTGGTAGAGGAATAGGACCACTTACATCCGCACCAGTCCTTTTAACAGCATTAACTATTTCTCTAGTTGCGTGCTCAAGAGAACGATGATCAAATGACTTGAGTCTAATTTTTATCTTCTGATTATTCATTATTAACCTATATTTAAAACAGCTAGTAAAAACCTAAAAGGCTAAAACTCACATTTAAAATCCGACCTAAAGAAAAGTTTAGATCGGATTATTAGTTATTTTATTATTTTCGATACAACACCAGCACCAACAGTTCTACCACCTTCCCTGATGGCAAAACGTAAACCTTCATCCATGGCTACAGGCGCGATCATCTTCACAACAATTTTTGTGTTATCACCAGGCATAACCATCTCTTTACCAGCTGGCAACTCTACTTCACCAGTAACATCGGTAGTTCTAAAATAGAACTGAGGACGATAATTCTTAAAAAACGGAGTATGACGACCACCTTCTTCCTTTGTTAAAACATAAATCTCAGCTTCAAACTCAGTATGAGGATTAATCGAACCAGGCTTAGCAAGCACCTGACCTCTCACCACATCTTCTCTTTTTGTACCACGAAGCAATACTCCAACGTTATCACCAGCTTGACCAGAATCAAGAAGCTTTCTAAACATTTCAACACCAGTACAAGTAGTTTTTTCAGTAGCTTTTATACCAACTATTTCAATTTCTTCACCGACCTTGACAACACCTTTTTCAATCCTACCAGTTACCACAGTACCACGACCAGAAATCGAGAACACATCTTCAATCGGCATCAAGAAAGGTTTGTCAGTATCACGAACAGGTTGAGGAATATAAGAATCCACAGCTTCCATTAACTCATCAATACATTTAGTATCACCACCTTCAAGCACCTTCAGAGCGGAACCCTTAATTACTGGTATTTCATCACCAGGGAAATCATAAGCAGATAAAAGCTCTCTAACTTCCATTTCAACAAGCTCAAGCAAGTCCGCATCATCAACTTGGTCAACTTTATTCAAAAAAACTACAAGAGAAGGAACACCCACCTGACGAGCAAGCAAAATGTGCTCTCTAGTTTGAGGCATAGGACCATCAGCCGCAGACACAACAAGAATCGCACCATCCATCTGCGCTGCACCTGTTATCATGTTCTTCACATAATCAGCGTGACCAGGACAATCAACATGCGCATAGTGTCTTTTATTTGTTTCATACTCAACGTGCGCAGTAGAAATAGTGATACCTCTTTCTCTTTCCTCTGGAGCGCCATCAATATCATCATATTTCTTTTCTTTTGCCTGCCCTGTTTTAGCAAGAACTTTGGTAATCGCAGCAGTTAAAGATGTTTTTCCATGATCAACATGTCCAATTGTACCAATATTACAGTGAGGTTTACTCCTGTCAAATTTTTCTTTAGCCATAACTTATAATCTCCTGAAAGTTTTATTTACAAATCAACATCAACTAATTCATCTCCTTAACCACAACATCCAACAATATGGAGCGGGTGATGGGAATCGAACCCACGTGGCCAGCTTGGAAGGCTGGAGCTCTACCATTGAGCTACACCCGCATCACGCTTTTCACACAACCTAAAAACAACAGGTTACATGGTGGAGGGAGAAGGATTCGAACCTTCGAACGCATACGCGGGCAGATTTACAGTCTGCTGCCTTTGACCGCTCGGCCACCCCTCCGCTTTTAAAGCTCACAGCAAAATAGATCATCTACACGCCAAACGCAAGCAATTAATTATCTTTTTCTCAATAATTTTGGATTTTGATGCCATTTCAAAGCAAACTAAATCTAAATCTTTTGGTTGATAGTTTTTATAATAAATAGTATTTTATGTCAAGAATAATTTTAAACAACTAAATAACTTCTAATTGTGAAAAATCGTAAGAAATCAGGCGTGAATCTCTCCAATCTCTACTACATGTATGGAAAACATGCGGTATTTGCTGCAATTAACAACAATAATAGACATATTGAAAAAATTTATTGTTTAGAAAAAACTTTTCTTGAGTTCAAAAACAAACTAAATCATTTTAACATTGAAGTAGTTTCAGTTGACTTTATTAACAAAAAAATCGGACCAGACCAACCTCACCAAGGTATATTAGCACTAGTTCATTCTATCTTTTTAAACAATATAAATGACCTAGATTTTACCGAAACCATCGATAGAGTAGTTATTCTTGACCAAATAACTGATCCTCAGAATATTGGCGCTATAATAAGAAGCGCCGTTGCATTTGGCATTACAAAATTAATCCTTCCAACAGATCGCGCACCAGAAGAAAGCGCAGCCATAGCAAAAGCAGCCTCAGGATGCCTTGAACTAATACAGATAGCCAAAGTTACAAACATAAAAACAGCTATTGAAACATTAAAAAGAAAAGAGTTTTGGATAGCCGGACTAGATTTAAATGGTAAAGATAACCTATCTAGTCTAGCTGAATTTAACAAAATCGCCATAATAATTGGATCAGAAGGCAAAGGAATGAGACGCCTAACAACAGAATCATGTGATTTTTTTTTTTTTTTACCCATTTCAAGCAAAGTAGAAAGCTTGAACGCCTCTAATGCAGCAAGTATTATTTTTAACAGCTTGAATCTTTTATGAATTACGCTTATATACACAGCCGATTATAAATGCATTTTTAAATATGCTTTAATTGACAATAAAACCCTTCTTACCACCTACTTTTTTAATAAATTCTTAATTTAGTCCAATTTTCCTACCCCTTAAAACAGTATCAAAACTCTTAACAAGCACGAGATACATATCACGCATCAATGCATTTGCACATACTATCCACTTATACCCTATCGCCTTAAGCAAAAACAAATTTTCAATAAATTTTATTTTTGACCTATCTCCACACTAATACTCTTATCCTTAATTGAGATAATTTATCTGGAGAAACTTGATTAATTGAAATTTTATCTCTAACTATTAGACAATATCTACTTTTACTTCTCGACACTCTTGACAATTACTACATTTACCCTTATAAAACCATATATAGGCGTAGATTTTCTACTAACATGCACCCGTAGCTCAATTGGATAGAGTACTTGACTACGGATCAAGAGGTTAGGGGTTCGACTCCTCTCGGGTGCACCAATTTTCCATTTTTAGCAGTTTTTACGAATACATCAAACGGCGTTTACAAGACAAAACATAGCGTCTAGCCGTTTACCCCGAGATTCTGGAATACCAAATTTATCAATTTACGCTTTCAGTAATATCAAAACCTTTTAATTCCTCGCTTTCCCTAGAAACAAGTCTGAACGTACTAATAAACACTCATCAAAGTTATTATCAAAATTACCATGTTTACGCACTATCGCATCTATTAATTACATGTTAATAAAAAAGTTAAGCAAAACAATCTAATTACTTAACATCTTTTCAAACATCACTTCTATACAAGCGCATGTTTTAATACTTCTTCAATTTTCGATACTGGAATAATTTCAAGTTTATTTTTAATGTTCTCTGGTATTTCTTTTAGATCTTTTACATTATCAGTTGGAATTAGAACAGTCTTAACCCCGCCTCTGTTAGCTGCAAGTAGCTTTTCTTTAAGCCCACCAATTGGTAATATTTTGCCTCGCAAAGTAATTTCTCCTGTCATTGCAATATTTCTTTTAACAGGGGTTTTAGTCATAAGAGAGACAATAGTAGTATATATTGCAATACCTGCAGATGGCCCATCTTTTGGTATCGCTCCTTCTGGAACATGTAGATGAATATCTATGTCTTTATAATCCTTCTCTTTGAGGTTAAGCTCTTTTGTTCTAGAAAGAAAACAGCTATACGCTGCATCAGCCGATTCTTTCATCACGTCCCCAAGTTTACCAGTAGCTTTTATTCCCCCCTTACCTGTAAAGGAAACAGCTTCAATAGTAAGCAAATCTCCACCTACCTCAGTGTAAGCGAGGCCAGTCGTAATGCCTATTTGATCTTCTTCCTCAGCTATACCAAATCTATATTTTTTAACACCAATATATTCTTCTAAAGCTTCTGGATTAACAGTAATTGATTTTAATTTGTTATCTTTTAGAATTTTTGTAAGAACCTTACGAGCTAATGCCCCTATCTCTCTTTCTAATGATCTAACGCCGGCCTCTTTAGTATAGTATCTAATTAATTCTAAAATGGTTTCGTCAGGAATTATTAGTTCATGAGTTTTCATTCCATGTTGTTTTAATTGCTTTTGTACTAAATGTTTCTTAGCTATTTCTAATTTTTCTTCTTCTATATAACCAGCAATATTAATAATCTCCATACGATCTAGCAAAGCTCTAGGTAGATCATAAGAGTTTGCAGTAGCAATAAATACTATATCTGATAAGTCATATTCAACCTCTAAATAATGATCAGCAAAATGTGAATTTTGTTCTGGGTCAAGAACCTCAAGCAAAGCTGAAGCCGGATCTCCTCGGAAATCAGCGCTCATTTTGTCAATTTCATCAAGTAATAATACTGGGTTATCAACTTTTGTTTTTTTTACCAAAGTAACAATTTTACCTGGCATTGATCCAAGATATGTTTTTCGATGACCTCTAATTTCCGCTTCATCTCTAACGCCTCCTAGAGCAAATTTACAGTATTTTCTACCCATTGCTTCGGCAATTGATTTTACAAGAGATGTTTTACCAACACCAGGAGGTCCAATAAAACATAAAATTGGTCCTTTAATTTTACGAGAACGTTTTAAAACGGATAAATATTCGACTATTCTTTCTTTAACTTTTTTCAACCCATAATGATCTCGATCTAATATGGCTTCTGTTTTATTTATATCAATTTTAGTTTTTGTTTGTTTGCCCCACGGCATTGACAATAAAGTGTCAAGATAATTACGAACTACCGATGACTCTGCAGACATTTGATTCATCATCTTAAGTTTTTTTAGCTCAGCAGTAGCTTTCTCTTTTGCTTCATCAGACATTTTAAGTTTTTTAATTTTTTTTTCTAAATCAAAAAAATCTGACTTTTCACTACCTCCTTCTATTTCTTGCTGAATAGCTTTCATTTGTTCGTTTAAGTAGAATTCTCGCTGAGTTTTTTCAATTTGCTTTTTTACTCTTTGTTGAACAGACTGCTCAGCATCATGTTGCATTGATTCTTTAGTGATAATATCTATAAGCATCTCTGCCTTTTTTAGAATATCCACTTGTTCAAGTAAGCTTTGCTTAACATCAAGATTACTCTCTAAATGAGAAGCTATTAAATTGGTTACATATCCAGGATTTTTTTGTTGACTAAGAATATTTAAAACTTCTAAATTGATCTTTTTATTATTCCTGACATACTCTTGAAACAACTCTAATAATTCGTCAGTGATGCGATTTAAGTTTTCAAGATCTGTTATTTCTGAATCTGGTAAAATAGTATAATCTGCAATAAAAATTTCATTATCTTCAATATTTACTAATTTCACTCGATTCATTACCTCAACAAGGATTTTTGCATTATTATTTGGTAATTTAATCGTTTGAACTATTTTGGCTAATACACCCACCTTAAATAAGTCATTTGCAACTGGATCTTCAATATTTTGTTTCTTTTGAGTAGTCAAAAGAATATGTTGTCCATCTTCTATTTTTTTTGCAGAAAGCAGGGCGTTGAGTGATTTTTCTCTGCCAATAAAGACTGGAGCAATAGTACTAGGGAAAATTACTACATCCCTAAGAGCCAGTAACGGCAGAGTTCTCTTCTCCTTGTTCATTCTTTAGCCTCACTCTGAATAAATTATATATATATTTAATAGATTATAAGCTATATAATAGCAAGGTCTAACAAAATCAAGTGCTTAACCCAGCAATTTTATGGTAGCATTTCTTTGACTAAAATGTAAAAACTAAAATAGGAGTTACGTAGTGCAAACTTCAGACATGGTTGCAAAGGCCTACTCAAGAATCAGTAATCATATACATAACACCCCCCTTTTATACTCTGAAACCTTAAATAAAATTATAGGAAGTAATGTATATTTTAAAATGGACGCTATGCAAAAGACGGGATCCTTCAAACTAAGAGGAGTGCTTAATCATCTTTTGGCTATGAAAGAAAATGGTAATATTCCCAGTAAAATAGTAGCTTACAGCACTGGTAATCACGCTCTTGCAATGTCTCATACTGCTAAACTTTTTGGAATTCATGCACGTGTTTATTTACCAGAAAATGTTTCTCCTATAAAAAAAAGAATTGCAAAATACTATGGAGCAGAGGTAATAGAAGTAAAAACTCGTTCTGAGGCAGAAGAATTATCACAAAAAGATGCTAAAAATGGTTTTTATTATTTACACCCTTCTGATGATGATAAAACAATTGCGGGAGCTGGCACTATGTGTTACGAAGCTTTAATTGAAATGGCAGAGCATAATAACCTTCCAAATGCAATATTTGCTTCGTGTGGAGGAGGGGGATTACTTGCTGGAACTTATCTTGCTAAGGAATTACTGTCACCTTCTTCAAAAGTCATTGGAGCTGAGCCTGAAGTTGCCAATGACGCTTATATATCACTGCGATCTGGTAAAATTAAAAGATTTCATGACTCTCCTAATACTATAGCAGATGGGTTGCGAGCTCTTTCAATATGTGAAAGAACATTTAGTTATTTAAAAAAATTAGATGGCTTTTATACTTGTAGCGAGGCATCTATTTATTATTGGACAGCATGGCTTATGCAAACAATGAAAGTTACTTGTGAACCTTCTGCCTCCGTTAGTATGGCGGTTGCGTATAACTGGTTAAAAGAAAATAATTATAATAAAAAAAACATTCTTATACTTGTGTCAGGGGGAAATGTTGATCCTAGTTTTTATCTTGATTTATGGAATAAAGACCATTTGGTAAGATTACCATGAATTAAACTAGTAATAAATCTAATAAATATGTTATTGGTACATGGATTTAAACACTATAACAGTCTACGCTGAATAACCAAGTTTTAGTTTTTTATCTTTAGCAAAAACACTCAATTTTTTAGAAGCTTAATATGCAACAAAAGCTCTCTTAAGTGATAGAGCACCTGCTTCAAATTGTAGCTGGCAGCA
>JBGCEX010000025.1:0-8499 GCA_045106635.1 Rickettsiaceae bacterium
GATTGATGTTATAAAAAGAATTTTTTCTAACAAAACATAAAAATAATAGCTGATAATAAAATATTTTTAGAAATATATTAAATATATATTCTCTATGATATCCTAATATACACCTTCTAAATTTCATGCAATCGCCCTGATCAATTACCGATGACATCATACTTAATTTAAAACTAGCTGCTGACGAATGACTCAGCTTGTCTTTATAACGTAGCCACCAACTTCTTGCCATTCCATTTTGATGCAATAAATTCATTTTAATAAAAGTTTCCATTCCAAATTGTTGTCTAATTGAACTAGCTCTTGCAGATTTTCTCATAGCTACTCTTAACTTTGACTGATAATACATTAGTAATATTAACAACACGAAGGCAACAACTATTGGAATATACACGAGTAGCCCAGCTATAAGCCATATAGCTACTAATAAGATAACTGTAAAAGGTAACTCAACTATCACAGTAAATAATGGCCCTGTAAAAAACTTACGAACTGATTCAAACGTCTTTATTCTAGAAATTTGTGATGAAATGGAGGCGCTTTCAGTGTAAGCTGCTTTCATAAGTAATAGTTTTTCAAAGATTATATTACTTACTATATTATCAAGCCTTACTCCAAGCCAAACTATTAAACGAGCCCTCATCATTCTCAGAACTCCTTCAGAGGTTATTGCTATCGCCACACCAACTACTAGCTGCATTAAAGTTACAGTAGAACCAGATCCTATTACAGTCCTATATATAGACATTATAAAAATTGGCATCGCCAAAGCTAAAAAATTGATAAACACACTAGTTAAAATAATTTCTTGCATAATAGATCGAAATTTACCAAAAAGAATGCTAAACCAACTGAGTCCAGCCGCTTTTTTTGTCGCTTTATCCTCTTCTGCTTCATCTAAATTATTTTTTTCAAAAAAGTAAGCAGTTCCTACAAAATTCTTTTTAGCTGTAAATTCTACAATTTGCTCTTTTTGAGCATGAAATGCTGAAATTTCCAAACCTTTTTTTTCTAGAATTACAAGAGGAGAAGCATTTAATTTATGCGGTATAAAAATACATGGAGCTAAACGTTCATCAATCTCATTAATATTAATCACCATATTTTCACTACTAAAGCCAAGATTTGACATGGTATTTATAATATCAAGTAAATCTATTGATCTCCCCTTTATATATGGCAATGAGCCAAAAAGATGCTTTGCATGCCCATCCCATTGCAACGAGACTAATAACATAGCTAAAGAACTTGCAAAAACGTGATCATCTTTAGATAGATTAGGAAGAAGATTGTGAACTTCAAATAATGACATTAGCTCATCAATTTTATCAGTATCAATAAAATTTAATTTTCCACTTTCTGCTAACTCTTCTAAAGGTATGCTGGTAGTCATATTTTTAGCTCTTTATAAGGTTTTACATCGTAAATATTACTATCTTTTATTTCTATCTCTGTTAACTTGCCATCTTTTAAAAGATACTCTTTACTAACTAAAAGATTTATATTGTGATCATCCGTTATAATAATCGTAGTAGTTTGAGTATTAACTAAATTAAGGAATTTAATTAACAAATTATATCCCTCTTTATCTAACCCTTTATCTGCATGATGAAAAACTATTATTTTTGGTTTATGCAATAATGCTCTTGCAATTGCAATTCTTTGTTTTATACCTGGAGCAACAATATCTGCAAGCCCATCACCAATTATCGTGTCATATCCTTTAGGCATAAGATCAATTTCTTTATCTAAGTGAAGAATTTTAGCTATTTGCATAGCTTGATATTCCATCTTTTCATCAAAAGTAGTTATGTTTTCTAAAATTGTTCCTTGAAAAATAACGCTATTAGAAGACATATAACCAATATGTTTCACTAATTCCTCAGAAGGGTAGTCAGTAACTGGAATACCATCTATCAACACCTCTCCACTAGTTGGTTTTATGATACCACTAAGCAAACGCATTAAAGTGGCTTTTCCGGAATCATTATCCCCCCTTATAGCTATACTATCTGGAATTTTTAACTCTAAATTAATATTTTTAAATACTAAGTTTTCTCCATAATTAAAAGATAGGTTTCGTAATTCTACTGTAGCAGGAAATTTAGACTCTTCTAAGTCTAAATTTTTACGCTCAATTTGCTCAATAGAAAACATTTTTTCTGCTTGTTGATTAGATATTCTATATTCTTGAAATTGAGTCCAAAGAAATAATGTCTTTTGTATTGGCTGCATTAATCGCCCAGTAAGCAACACTGTGGCAACAAGCGCTCCGCTTGTAAAATCACCATTAATAACCATAGGAGCACCAAAAGCTACCACTGCAATAACTGTTAATTCATTAAACAGAACACCGAATGCATAACCCTCTGTGCTTATCAAAGCAGTTTCGTAATTGTGAATACTAGAATCTTCTTCTAATCTAGCATAACGCCTTGTGAAAATGGCTTCCAAACCTAATGATTTAATAGCGTGAATTCCTTGCAGAGCTTCAACAATAAAGTTATACCTCTTATCATCCACCCCACCTTGGTTTAATAATGCCTGCTTTAGTTTGTTACCTATAAACCAAGTAATAATTGCAAACAAAGTTATTAACACTATAGGCACTATTACTAACTTCCCTGTTAAATAAGAAATTAGGACTAAAAATGTAAAAGCAAAAGGTATGTCTACAATATTAATAAGCGCTTGACCACTGTAAAAATCTCGGAGTTTAGAAAAAGTATTAAGGTTCTGTAATTGTTGACCAGCTCCCTCTTTTTCAAGTTTAACAGGGTTAGCATTAATATAAAGCCTCATAGCATTTGCTGCCATAGTATATTCATACATCATCCCAGCCCAGCTTGTAGTAAAAGACCTAGCTATTCTGAGTATCCCTTCTAAAATCACTGCTACGGATACAGCTACTGCTAAAACTGTCAATGTCCCTACACTATGATTGACCATTATACGATCATAAACTTGCAATACCATTATAGGCAGAGCTAAAGATAGAACATTAATAGCCAAGCTCGAGAGAATAACTTCAGACTTATCAAGACGAAACTTACAAACAGGATCATTGAGCTTAAATTTATCTATTAAGTTCATATATTTACAACTAAATTATATATTATATATTTCGATATAATAGTACAATTAACCCCCCCCCAGCTTACAATTAAAAATTGTAAATAGAGTCATGAAAATTTACCAACCATGGTGTTTATTGGTTACTTAAGATTGGTTTAAATATCTTTGGGTTTTTTATTATCTAATGTAATTTGTTGCAATTCTTCCTCTTCAAGCTCGATCATTTCAGATTTTCCTGCAATCAATTGATATCTCTGTAAGTGCACTTGCTTTTTATTAAGATCTGATTCTACACCTAAATTAGATATATTTTTTGCTTTTGATAAAAAGTTTTTATTGAATGACGCCGCAAACTTATCATAATTACCAACTAGACTTGAAATATTAGAACCAACTTTTGCTGAATGTTCTGCTAAAGAAGACACTGAATTAATAAGCTTTCTTACTTCTTCAATAATTTCTAAATTATTATGAAACATTAAATTCTCAGCTATTTGAAATTTGGCAAATGATAACATATTCATAAGCCCAGCAGGCCCTACTGGAAAAATATTCAAGTTCCAAGATTTGTTTAGAAAATCGCTATCAGCTTCAACTATTTTTTCAATTGCATGCTCACTTGGTAAAAACATCAAAGTTATGATATTAGCATACTTCACCCGACTAGATAAATTAGCTGCTAATTTCATACCTTTAGCATACTCCTTACTCGCTAAAGATTTCAAATGCAAATTCATCGTTTTAATTAATTTTTCTATGTTTTCTGATTCATCTATCAAAAATTTCGAAGCTTTAGCATCAATAATCATAATATTATCAGAAGGAAGAAAGATCACAGCATCAGGTCTTAATTTATTATTATTCTCAGCATTAAGATTATACTGCATCGAGAAATCTAAACCATTCTTCAGACCAGATGCTTTTAATATATTTTCTAAAGTAATCTCTGCTAATTTTCCAGCGCCAGAGGGTGAAAGCAAAGAATTTTTGATTAAATCAACTGTATCTTGTGATTTTTCAATACCACGCTTCAGAGATCCAACCATATTGACTATTCTCTCAAACTCAGTATTGAATTTCTCAGAAGTAGCCTTAATATTTTCTTCCGACAATTTACGACTTCCCTCAGTTTCTGTTTTGTGAATCTCTATAAGTTGTTTTGACAAATCATTACCTAATTCAAACAAAGCAGCTTTAGTCAATTCCTGAGATTTTTTAGTAATACCCTCAAAATCACTGATTAACTTTTCCTGCTGCTGAACTTTTGCTGTGATTTGTTCAATATGGCGAATATTTTCTATTTTTTCATTGACGACAAAATCATATTTAGCACTCAACTCTTCGAATGATTTGTTTTTTTCATCTAATGAAATTTGCAGAAAACTTATTTTTGATTTATTAACTATTTGCTTATAAAGCAAGAACATGGATAACAATACAACTATTGCTAGTATTAAAAATAATATATTCATATTCATTATGTTAATTATTAAAAGGAGTTATTGATAATTATTACCTAATATCTAGAATTTATCTTCTATTCAACTAAATTCTTACATAAATAATACATACTTGTTCCTTTCTCGTATCCATTACGTTTTAATTCTATTTTAAAACCTAATTTTTGATAAAACTCGGGAGCTTGAAAACTCATTGTTTCAACAAAAGTAAACTGACAAGCTTGTTGTTTCCCGTATTTAAAAGCAGATTCCATTAGTTTTGTAGCATAACCTTGACTACGATAACCTTCCTCTATAACTAAATATTTAATATGTAATTGTCCCCAGAATATCTGTACAACAACAACTCCTATTAGTTTATTATTGCTGTGCATCTCAAAAGAAACAGCTTCTTGACTTAAACCATCTATGCCAGTAGAGCTTATGGCATGCTTACTAAAACATGCATAAATACGCTTCTTAAGTTCAGACGTTAAAACAGATTGCTTAATATCAAAATTCATACTATTGGTACTATTGGTAATTTATTCAGCTTTACTAGCCGCATTCATCCCCATAATATTATAACCAGAATCAACATATTGTATTTCACCAGTAACGCCCGAACTAAGGTCACTAAGCATATAAAGCGCTGCTCCTGCAACATCTTGCTGAGTGGTGTTCCTTTTTAAAGGAGCTGTTTCAGCATGTATTTTTAGCATTGATTTAAAATCACCAATACCACTAGAAGCAAGAGTTTTGATAGGGCCAGCTGAGATAGCATTGACCCTAATATTATTTGGCCCCATATCATTGGCCAAATATTTAACACTGGTTTCTAAAGCAGCTTTTCCTAAACCCATAACATTGTAGTATGGTATTACTTTTTCTGCTCCATAATAGCTAAGGGTAATTATACTACCACCATCAGTCATTAGAGGTTCAACTCTTTTAGCAAGAGCAGTAAGCGAATAACAAGAGATATTCATTGCATTTAAAAAATTTGGTAATGAAGTATCAATATATCTTCCTCGCAACTCGTTTTTATCAGCAAAAGCTATAGCATGCACAAGAAAATCAACCTTACCCCATTTCTCTTTGACTGTTTTAAATACATTATCCATAGATGCATCATTTGTTACATCACATTCTAAAACAAAGTTACAACCTATTGCTTCAGCTAAAGGCATAACCCTTTTTTGAAGAATTTCTCCCTGATAGGTCAAAGCAATTTCTGCACCATGCGCACTAGCTAATTGAGCGATTGCCCATGATATTGATAAATTATTTGCTACTCCTGTAATAATACCTCTCTTACCTTTTAGTAGCCCAGACTGAATTTCTTGCATCAATAATCTCTTTTTTATATTCAAAACAATAATAGGTGCTATTTTATATACTCAAATAAATAAATCTACAAATTCTTTAATATATGTTACTAAATAAAATAAGCTCTTTTATTGCTGGTCTAATTTGCGGAGTATCTTTTGCTCCGATTTTCTTTCTACCTGGAATATTTTGCACATCATTATTAGTCGCGCAAATAAAATTATCAAACTCCAAATTCGAAGCTATGAAATTTGGATACATGTTTGGATTTGGTTTTTATTTATCAAATTTATACTGGATAAGCTTTGCATTAAGTGTTTATATTGATGAATTCTGGTGGGTAATACCATTTGCTTTATTTGGCCTTCCTACTTTTATGGCAATTTTCACATCTATAATAGCTTTAATTTCTTGGCAAGCACGAGACAGTAAGCTTTATCATTTTTTGTTTTGTTTTATATGGGTATTGATTGAATGGGTGATTTCATGGATATTTACAGGTTTACCTTGGGCTTTAATTGGTTACGTCTTATCCAATTGGCTAATATTAGTACAATTTGCTAGTATTTTTGGTATATTTGGTCTTAGTTTTGTTGTTATTTATATTAGTTCAAGCTTTTATAACTTTCTTTATATTCAATCTAATACAGAAAAAAGTTATTTCTATATGAGAGTTCTAACTTCCATAATCTTAATAATTTCTATTTTAGCTTATGGTTATTTAAGATTAAAAGCTCATCCTACTGAATATACAAATATATCAGCAAGACTTGTACAACCTTCTATTCCACAAATAGCAAAATGGAAACCAGAAGCATTTTGGCAAAATTTAGAACTGCAAATTGCACTTTCAAAGAAGGAAGGAAGCCCAGATTTAATAATTTGGTCGGAAGCTGCTTTAACCGTACCTTACAATATTAAACCTGTTCTTAAAGAAATTCTGTCTGTTTTTGCAAATGATGGACAGATTTTACTAACTGGAGGAGTAAGTGATAATAACAAAACTGGTGATGATGTAGAGCTGTACTCTTCTTTGATTGGTGTAAATAGCTCTGCTGACAAAATATTTGAGTATTATAAATCACATTTAGTGCCTTTTGGCGAATATATACCGCTTAAAAATATTCTGCCTCTAAAAAAGATCACTCATGGTCTAATGGATTACACAGAAGGCAAAAGAAAGTCTGAAATTATAAAAAAATTCGATCTTACCGTTTGGCCCTTAATATGTTACGAGGCAATTTTTCCTTATGAAGTTAAAATATCAAATAAAAACATTGACGTAATTATTAACGTTACTAATGATACTTGGTATGGCAATTCCTCTGGACCATATCAACATTTTGAAATCAGCAGAATGCGAGCTATTGAGAATGGTTTACCTATGTTACGCGTTGCAAATAATGGTATAAGTGCATTTATTGATCCAGTTGGTAGGGTTTTAGAAAAAACAGCTTTGGATGAGGTAACCATAATAGATAATTTTATTCCTCAAAAATTACATAATGAAACTTTATTTTCTAAATATCCACCTTGGATAGTGTTATTAGGGATATATTTCGTGTTAATATTACAATCTATTTCCAAATTCTTTATTTATATTAAAACTAAATAATTAAAATAATTGCCGAATTCAAGTAAAAATGATTACTATGTAACTTAATACAGTTATTAATTTAAATTAGGTCTTTACATAATTCATTTTCTATGATTATTTGGTTATCTCAAAGTAATTAATAACTCTTAAAAAGTATTTGTGTAAATATTTATTAATCCATATTAATTTGATCAACATCCTTATAAAAATACATGTTAGAACAAGATCACAAAAAAAAAGAATCAAAGGGCAGAGCCGACAATATAGATCGACTGGTCAGTAAACGCCTGAAATTGAGACGAATGATGCTAGGACTTAGTCAGCAAGACTTAGGAAACGCCGTGGATGTTAGTATTCAACAAATACAAAAATATGAAAAAGCATCAAACCGTATTGCTAGTGGCAAGTTATTTACCCTTTCTAAATTTTTAAAAGTACCAATAAGCTACTTTTTTGAACAAGGAGATGATACTAGTAATATTATTGGCAATGTCTTTGCTGAAAATGCTGAGAGCTACATCATTGGAGATAAAGACCCTGTAACTGAAAAAGAACTTATTGTATTAATAAAAGCTTTTAGCGAAATTAAAAGTACTCAGAGTCGTAAAAAAATAACTGAGCTTGTTAAAACAATGAATTAATAACTTTGTTGTCTGATATAGAAAATCTTCTCTAATCTGCAAAACTCGATACTTAATTTGATAGTTTGTTCAGTTTGTTACTTATCTTACAGTTGAATATTGTCAGATAAGTGTCAAGTAGCATGGATCTGACATGCGATAATATCGCTTAGGATATTTTTCTTCAAAGCAATATGTTTTGAATCAAGAAAAGTTTGCAGAGAAGTTTTACCATAACAATGTTTTCCTGAATGCGTTTTTTTGAGTATTATTATTTATTGATCCACAAATCAACATTAATTAGTAGATTTCTTCAACTGAATTATATATTCTTTTACGAAATACTATATCATAAAACTCTTGCTTCATAGTTCTATGGAATCTTTCACATACACCATCAATCTGAGGACTACGTATTTTAGTTTTAGAGTGATCTATA
>JBGCEX010000026.1:0-14317 GCA_045106635.1 Rickettsiaceae bacterium
GTTGACCTTGCATCGTTTCTTCTATTTTTATGTTTTATTCTCCCTTTTATTATAACATTATTACGGGCGCGCAAATAGTAGTTTTACTACTATTGACAATATTAATATGCGTAAACGCAAACTACTTTTTCAACAGCCCCATTCTATAATTATGCACATCACTAACTTCAAATTTATTGACTTTATTAAAAAAAGCACCCCTTCTGAGACTAGCCCTTATATAGCAGTTGGAGTTTTTTGCATGATAATGGTGTATTCTAATATGCATACCATTCCCAGAGAAGCTCTGCTTAAATATCCAAAATTAATAGAGTTTCTTACTTTTTCAAACTTATTTGGTGCTACAATGTTGCTCAGCCATCCTTTATGGCTTGAATCATGGAGAGAAAAGAATTTAATTGCTATACCAATTTGGAATATAGCTGTATTTGGTATTTTAATTTGTAGCAGTCTTGCTTTTGTAATAATGAGTAACTTTGCTTCTATGCAAGTTTTAATTTTTATGGTTAACTTAATTATAATAGTAGGGGTATCAAGGTGGCAATGGGCTCTATTTCTAATATTCTCTGGTATCGTTCTTACCTTTATACTATTTAAAAACTATGTTGATTCTAATGTACTAATTGCATTGGATATTTCTGTACAATTTAAAATCATTTATCTATTGCTATTAGTAAGTAGCCTTGTCGTAGGGATCTTTCGACCAAAACAAAATCTCTATAATCTTACCAAACAAAAGGTTACCACCCTAGAAGCAGAAGTGACTCATTTGGATTATGAGGTTAGTAACCTAAATGAACAAGTAACTCACTATAGTGAGCGCAGTCTTGACCAACAAAGAGAAATCGAACGGTTAGGAGCTACTTCTCAAAAAATACTCAACAATGTAAATCATGAGCTACGCTTGCCAATTGGTAATGTAATAAACTTTTCTGACATGTTGCAAGAGGCTCTTCAAAAATCTGGTGATAATTACATACAAGAACTTTCTAAAGAAGTTTACAAAAATTCTAACCGCATCTCTAGTATGATCCTGAATATGTTTGATTTGGCAACGCTAGATGTAAAAAAAGTAAATCTAGAAAAAAAGATAATCAATTTTAGTGAATTGGTAGAAGATAGAGTAAAAATTTGTCGCAAAATCTACTTGCAAGATAAAAAAATTGATTTCAAACTAACTATTGCTCCTGAAATTATGATAGCAGTTGATCCAAATTATATCCGTCAGACCATAGATAATCTGGTAATTAATGCTATTTCATTTAGTGAAACTGGCATTATTAAAGTTACTGTCTCAAAACAAACTAAATTTGCAACCTTTATCATTACTGATCAGGGCAAGGGAACACCACCGCTTGAACTGAGTGACATCTTCACACCATTTAAAATGGGCTCTAACACAGAGTCAAAAGCTGAAGGACGCGGCATTGGTCTTGCCTTATGTAAATCTGCTATTGAAGCTCATGGCGGAGTTATTAAAGCAGATAGTACTGGCAAAAAAGGTGCAAGCTTTACTATAATATTGCCCCTTTAGAAGGTTAATATAAGCAAAGCAGTAAAAAGTAAAGTCTATTAGCTCCTACTCAAAGGAAAAAATGATTTTCCATGACCCAAATCACTTACTAAAAACTCTAAAAATTTTTCTTCAAGAATTCCAGAAGCACACTAAAAATTTTAATTAAACATTTAAAACCAGCCTATCTCCACTCTGGTTCTGAGATAAACACTTCATGGATATTATTTATGGTAGCAATCTTTTCGTCCAATCCAAGGTATTTCTCATATATTAATAATGCGATTCCAAGATCTTGATAACTTGAACAAAAAACTCCAATTTTATTACCTTTTAAATCAGTGATTTTAGTGCCTATATCGTATAAGGAAATTTTTGTACCAGATTTTAATTTAAATAATTTTTTTCTTATAGAACCTTGATATTTAGCTCTTGAAATTACTTCTTGTCCTACGTAACATCCTTTAGAAAAACTCACGGCTGATAACTCCTCTGCACCAAATTGAGGAATCAACGAACTATCAAAAACCAAATCAGTTATTCCGTCTGGAATCGCATATTCATATTTATCTTTAATATATAAATCATCATTAATTAATTCTAATCTATTGATATACGATGATTTTACTAATGATCTAAAACCCATTTTAAAAAATCTTGGATCTCTATTAGAAGATAAAACTTCAGCACCAACTTCTAGTTTTTCTTTTGAATATAAGATACAATAATCAGCCGTGACATCTTGTATTTCTATATTTCTTCTGAGTTTATACAGATTAAGTTTTTTTAAGAATGAATGACTAGAAGCAGAATCTATATCAATAAATAACTTATTATTTAAAAATTTTAACACAAAGAAATCATATAAATATCTTCCCTGCATAGAAAGCAGATAGTTATATGAATATAAATTATTAACTAAATCGTTCGTTGTAATATTTTGCAAAAATACCAGAGAATCTTCTCCTGCAACACATAAAATCGTACGATTTTTTAATAACTGAATCATATAATATATGAAATACTAAATTATTTAACTATCTTGTGAAAAATATCCTCAAGATCTGGCTCTTTAAGACTTAAGTTTTTGATTTTTAGGTTCATTGCATTTACTATTCCCAAAATCTGTTCAAAATCATTCTTTTCTGTATGAAGATCGAACCTTATTTTATTTTCACTTAAAATCTGATAGTTTAGTCCCTCAGATTCAGATATCTTACCGACATCTAAAATATCTTCAAATTCAATATCAAAATATCTTGAACCAAGATCTGCCAGTAATTTCTTTTTTGAATCCTGTTTTATAATTTTACCATCATTAATAAAAGCAATATTATCACACAATTCCTGAGCTTCTGCTAGATAATGAGTAGTAATAATAACTGTAACACCCTGTTCTTGATTTATTTTTTTTACATATTCCCAAAGCTGCGTTCTGAGTTCAATATCAACCCCTGCAGTTGGTTCATCTAGCACTAAAATCTTAGGAGAATGTACCATAGCCTTAGCAATCAAGAAACGTCTCTTCATTCCACCAGACAATCTTTGCGGAGGACTATTTCTCTTTTCATAAAGACTTAGAGTTTTTAACAACTGCTCAGTGATACGATTTTTTGGTCTGATACCAAAATAACCTGCTGTAAACTCAAGCGCATTCCAGAGAGGAAAGAAAGTATCTGTAACTATTTCCTGTGGAACAATTCCTATTAAAGATCTAGCTTTTTTGGGCTGCTCATCAATATCCACTCCCATAACCCTGACCTTTCCAGAGCTTTTAACAACTGTACCTGCTAAAATATTGATTAACGTTGATTTTCCAGATCCATTTGGTCCAAGCAACCCAAATATTGAACCAACATCAACATTTAAATTCAAATCATTTAAAGCCAATTTTTGCTCTTGCGCACCCCCCCCACCAGACACATATTGCTTTGTAAGGTTATTTATATTGATGGCGTAACTCATATAATTTTTAAATATAAAAAATTAATCTATAGCTTACTTGCTTTATTAGTCACTTAACTGCATATCAGTTTCTGCATTTGTTGAAGGCTTTTCATGATGAGGAGTAGCCCCATGACCCTCAAGATCTCTTACTAACTCACTAAGTGACCCATTTTCATACATCTCACGTACTATATCACAACCACCAACAAACTCACCTTTAATATACAGTTGGGGAATTGTTGGCCAATCAGAAAAATCTTTTATCCCTTGCCTTAATTCTTCATTCTCTAAAACGTCATGATCTTTAAATTTCACCCCCACTGAGCGTAAAATACTAATAACCATTGCTGAAAAACCGCACTTCGGAAAATCTGCAGTTCCTTTCATAAATAGAACCACTTCATGTTCCTTTATTTCATTTCTTATAAAGTCAAAAATTTTATTTTGTGTCATAGTAAATTCCTTTAAAGCGGTTTATGATTAGTTCAAAACTATTATTATAAATATTATGGATTTAAATACAATCAATCAAATTTTTACCATTTTTAGCTCTTTAAGTAAAGAACCGAAAACAGAACTTAACTATATTAATAATTTCACTCTTACTGTCGCTGTTGTTTTATCAGCACAATCCACTGATATTTCGGTAAATAAAGCAACTTTTGAATTATTTAAAAAACATAAAAACCCAGAGGATTTTTTAGAACTTGGTGAAAATAATCTAAAAAAATATATAAAAACTATTGGATTATATAATACAAAAGCAAAAAACATTATCGCACTTTCCAGAATTTTAGTCGATAAATATAATTCAAATATTCCAGAAAAATTTGATGATCTGGTAAATCTACCTGGCGTAGGACGAAAAACAGCTAATGTCATATTGAATTGCGCGTTTAAACAACCAACAATAGCAGTAGATACTCATGTAGCCCGAGTATCTACTAGAATCGGACTAACATTGGAAAAAATTCCAGAAAAAATAGAAATAGATTTATTAAAAAAAATTCCAAAAATATGGTTGCAAAATGCTCATCATTGGCTAATACTCCACGGAAGATATATTTGCAAAGCTAGAAAGCCAGAATGCACAAAATGTCCAATTTGTCACTTATGTGTTTACGAAGATAAAAAATTATAAATTAAAATTATGTTAAAAAATCAGTTTTTAGATTATCCAGAAATAGCATCATTAAATATTACAGCAGAAAAACTTGTTGTTATGCTTCATGGAGTTGGTTCAGATGGTAATGACTTAATAAGTTTGGTTCCTTATATTCAAAAAGCAATGCCAACTTGTCATTTTATTTCACCACATGGGATAGAAGCCTATGATATGGCTCCTTTTGGCAGGCAATGGTTTAGTCTACAAGATAGAACTCCAAGTACGATAATAAATTTAATAAATAATAACGTTACACTAGTTCAAAATTTGATAGAAACTAAACAAAAAGAACTTTCTCTAACAAACAAAGATACTATTTTATTTGGTTTTTCTCAAGGAGCTATGATGGGAATGTATTTAACACTAATTACACAAGACCCCTACGCTGCAACTATTGCATTTTCAGGAAAATTAATACCACCAATGAAATTAGCAAACAAAAAAACACCTATTTGTTTAATTCATGGCAAAGAAGATGATGTACTTAGCTACAAAGAACTTGAAATTTCGGCAGATTATTTCGTCAAAAATAATATTAAGCACGAAAAATTAATAATAGATAACCTTACTCACTCAATTGACGATAAAGGAATAAAATTTGCAATTAAATTTTTACAAGAAAACACACATATTTAAAAAAAATATTTTTATTAAGAGGTAATTATGAACCACATTAACAAGACACTAAAAGATATAGATCACGAAATTCATGATATAATAGCTTTAGAAACAAAAAGACAAGAGGACTATGTAGAATTAATAGCTTCTGAGAATTTTGTAAGCAAAGCAGTGTTAGCAGCACAAGGATCTACCATGACTAATAAATATGCTGAAGGATATCCAGGAAAAAGATATTATTGTGGTTGTCACGAAGTAGACAAAGCTGAAACTCTTGCTATTGAACGAACTAAAGAACTATTTAATTGTGGTTATGCAAATGTTCAACCTCATTCTGGATCACAAGCTAATCAATCTGTTTATCTTGCGCTACTTGAGCCTGGTGATACAATTCTTGGGATGTCCTTAGACAGCGGAGGACATTTAACACATGGAGCAACTCCAAACATTTCAGGAAAATGGTTTAATCCAATTCTATACAATGTTGACCCAGAAACATATCTGATTGATTATGACGAATTAGAAAAACTAGCTCTTCAACATAAACCTAAATTAATCATTGCTGGATTTTCATGTTATACGCAAACATTAGATTTTGCCAGATTTAGAGAAATCGCGGACAAAGTAGGCGCTTACCTTCTAGCTGATATTGCTCATATTGCCGGTTTGGTAACGACTGGCCAGCATCCGAATCCATTTCCACATGTACATGTTGCAACATCAACTACTCATAAAACTCTCAGAGGTCCAAGAGGTGGTATTGTACTTTCAGATGATCCAGAGATCGCTAAAAAAATTGACAAGGCAATATTTCCTGGTCTTCAAGGTGGCCCACTTATGCATATCATTGCTGCAAAAGCAGTCGCTTTTAAGGAAGCATTAACTGATGAATACAAAAATTATATCAAACAAGTTGTAAAAAATGCACAAACACTTGGTAACACGCTTGAAAAGCGTGGTTACGAAATATTAACTCACAGTACAAAAAATCATATAGTAGTGTTAGACTTAAGAAAACATAAGATTACAGGAAAACTTGCTTCTGAATCATTAGATCGAGCTGGTATTACTTCAAATAAAAACACTGTACCTTTTGATGATACATCACCATTTATTACCTCCGGAGTAAGACTTGGAAGTCCAGCTTGCACCACAAGAGGATTTAAAGAAAAAGAGTTTGAGATGGTAGGCAATTTAATAGCTGATCTTCTAGATTCATTAAAAGTATCAGAAGATAATTCTGATACTGAAAAAATGATATTATCAAAAGTAAAACTATTGACAGCTAACTTTCCAGTTTATAACTCATTAGAAAAATAAATCTTACAAATGAAAAAACAATTACTGAAAACAACATCTACCTCTAAGTTATTTATGATCATGGCTATCATTTTGTTAGTTGTTTTTTGCTTAACTCAAAACGCTTCTGCTCATAAATTTGAACACCCAAAAACATGGCATGACCCTAGTATTACTAAAATTCTAAAAACTTCAAAGATTGTAGACATTAAACCTATGAAGGAAGCTTTGATAGAACAGGGGAAAAAAGTAGAATTTGATGGGCAAGTATTTCTGATCACTTTGGAAAATGGAATAAAAGCTGTATTTAAAAGTTTACCTCTTGATGACCAAGGAGATGCTGGAGCTGAAGTTGCTGCATACCAAGCTTCTTTATATCTTGGATTTCCTTATATCCCCCCTACTGCGCTAAAGGAAATAAAAGAAATGAAAGGCTCACTTCAACTTTTTGTAAATACACCGATTGATTTGTTAGACAAAGAACAATATGAAAAAATTTCACAAAAATTTAGCAAAGAAGATCTAGATAATTTAAAATTATTTTATTTTGTTTTTGGTCAATGGGATTCAGGTGCACATAATTTACTAGCATACTCTGATGAATCAAAAATATACCCCATAGCTATTGATAATTCAGGAATACGAAACCATCAACATGTGCGTTATGGTGAACTACCTTTTGTACGAATATTATATGGTGAAAAACTAAATACAGATGATTATGACAAACCATTTCCTTTTGAAAAGACTAAAATTATTAATGACCCAAATCCAGTAAATCTAAAAAAAATATTTGGTGATAAACTACCTACATCTTTTTATAAGAATTCTCAATTCTATGGACAACCATTGAAATACATAATTTATCAAAATAGTTTATGGAGACAATATCATGCTTTTGATAAAAGTTTTGTTAAGTCTTATGTAACTGATTGTCGTTATTTAAATAATGACTCTCTTAATAAACTTGATTTAAACATACTTAAGAAAATCTTTGCATCTGCTAAAGGTGCTGATTTTTTGACCGATTCTTATTTTAAAAAAATTTTAGAACGTCGCGATCAAGTTTTAAAAAACCTTCAGTCAATATGTACTCATTAATTTATGAAATGCCCATTTTGCAATACATCTAATACTAATGTAAAAGACTCAAGAAATACAGACGAAGAAAAAGTAATAAGACGACGACGTCATTGCAGTAATTGCAAAGGGCGTTTTACTACTTTTGAACGTATTCAGATAAGAGAATTAATTGTAGTTAAAAGATCTGGCGCTAAAAGGCCATTTGATCGGATAAAAGTTGAAAAATCAATAATTACTGCTCTTAGAAAAAGAAACTTCTCAGATAAACGAATCGAAGCTCTAAGTGATAAAATAGTTCTAGAACTAGAAAGCACTAACACAAAAGAAATACCAACTAGAAAAATAGGTAAATTAATAATGCATGAACTTGCAAAAGTTGATCCTGTTGCGTATATAAGATTTGCCTCTGTATATAAAGACTTTGCTAATATTCAAGATTTTACTAAGTTTATTAGCAAGCTATAGCCTTTTAGGTTGAATTAGATAATAAACACGAGGGAGTTAAAGCCTATGAGTATTAGTCGAGCAATTAGCAATAACATTGCTAATTCAACCTAAAAGGCTATACAAAAAGATCTCTTATAAATACATAATAATTCCAATGCTTTTATTATATACTCATTACTGCGCAGTCCATCCACCATCAATAGACAAAGCTGACCCTGTAATTGAGGAAGCGCTATCAGAAGATAAATAATATACAAACTCTGCTATTTCTTCAATTTCAACAAATTTCTTTGTTGCTTGCACGCCCAAAATAACATTCTTAATTACGTCTTCTTCTGGTATAGATCTAGCCTTTGCTGTATCAGCAATTTGGTTCATTACAAGCTGTGTTTTTACGTAACCTGGACAAATAGAGTTAACAGTTATACCTTCTTGAGCAACTTCTAAAGCTACAGATTTCGTCAAGCCAATCATTCCATGTTTAGCAGCTACATAAGCGGATTTAAATGGAGATGCAACCAAAGCATGTGCTGAAGCAATATTAATTATCCTACCCCATTTTTGTTCTTTCATTGTAGGTATAACATTTTTTATTGTATAAAAAGCAGCGATGAGATCAACACGAACTACCATTTCCCATTTTTCTGGTGGAAAATCTTCTATCGGCGATACAAATTGAATACCTGCATTATTAACTAAAATATCAACTCTTTCATATTTTTGGATTATATTTTTGAACATCTCATCAATTTCCAAAGGCTTGGAAAGGCCAGCCCCAGAAAAAAAACATCTTCTGCTCCAAGAGCTATTAAATCTGTAGAAATTTTCTTTATTTCAGAATCAGAAGCAAACCCATGTACAACCAGTTTTGCACCAGTTTTTGCAAATTTTGATGCAATGCCAAAACCTATACCACTTGTTGATCCTGTTACTACAACTACTTTATCTTTCATATTCTAATCCCTATATTTATATTTGATAAATAAACATTCTTGATATATCATCTGTGATAATATAAATGGTCTGAAGAAAATTGGTATGAAATCATACGAAACAAAAAAAACAAAATCTTCATCTGTGTCTTGTATGGGAAAGGAACAACCTTACGACCATCCAAAAGTTTATCTTGAAATCGACCCAGACACCAATAAAATTGAGTGTCCTTATTGTAGCAAAACATTTGTTCTAGAAAAAGAATAGCTAAGTATCTATACATTCATTAGTCTGCTTTTATTATATAGATCTTGAAGACCCTACTCCCAACGATTTCATCGCTCCTTGCCCAATATCCATGAGATTTGCATGCCCAGCACCCAATGTTTTTTTTGCAAACTCTCTTATCTTAGGGACTTGTACTTGAGATTCTATCTTATCAATGTTGCTACCTCTTAAACAATTGTTAATTTCATTTTGTAACGCTTTGACAACGGTACTAGCAACAAGATCAGCATCCTTAGGATTTGATATATTGGATTTTATAGTATTAGTTACATCATTTATACAATCAAGCATCATATTCGCAGAGTTTTGTTGAATTTTTATTTTATCAAATACACTAACAGCAGGATCTAAAGTTTTCTGTAAAGTGACTTTTACTTGTGCTACATGCTCATCTATTTGTTTTCCTACTTTTTCAACAAGATCCCTAGGAACTCCTGTTTTTTCCATACTAGAAATTGCTGATTTTTTGATAAATTGAAGAGTTTCGTCGATTTCTTTTTCATTTTGAGGGAATAGTTTATCAGCATAAGTACTTACTTCCTTTACAAAACTTTTTAAAGCAGGAGTTCGCCCAACATCCAGAATAACAGTTTCTAATATTTTAGCACCAAGACCTAACTTACCAATCATTGTTGGTAAAACACCTATTCGTGCTAATAACTCTGCTGTTTTATTAACAATATCCAAACCTTTTTGTTGATTCATGTTTCCTAAAGTTTCTCTTAACTTATAGATTGTTGATTTCAACTTATCATCTTGCAAAAATGATGTAACTTTTTCTAAAGCGCCTGTGTTTTGCAAAACTATTTCAAGAACAGGAGCGTAAATACTGGTGACGAGAAGTAAAACTGGGGTAGCATATTTAATTATCTCATCACATTTTATGGGTAAAATTTTATCTATTTTCATCTTAAAATCTTGAATAATATCCAAAACACCAATTACCACTTTCAATAACATAATATTAAGTGGAGTACTTCCCTCTCTTCTTAAAGAATGTTCAGGTATGTTCATTGCTAAGGAATTAAGACCCTGTAAAATCGTTTGCTCAAATATTTCTTTTGTTTTATTTTGCTCTTCATCTGTTAAACTAGATTCATTTAAACTCTCTTCTAAAGTTTTAGCTCCTATTTTTGTTACATTTTTTAAACGAGAAGCAAATGCTACTATTTCTTCTTGGGCTTCTGTTTCTAACAACAAAACTTCTTTTCGCACTTCTGGAGATAATAGAGAAGAATTAGGTGAGACTTTTCTGGCATCAAATTTCATAACAATTTTACAAATCAATTAATAAGTTTCATCTTATGATTGAACTATGTGTATAATTTTAAATTAATTATAGAATAAAAATGCTATCAGATTCAAATATCTATTGATAAAGATATAATTTTTGATAAGCTAAGTGCTACAATTGACGCAATGTTTTCAAAATACACTTTTGTAAAAGCATCATTGATTGAATATACTGCTGCTATTATGTTAGCCTTAGATAATGTTTCAGTAACATTTTTTTAGCAAGAATAACTTTAATAAAATACCATGAATAATAAACTAGTTTTGTTTTTGATTTTCACACTCAATTTATCTGTTAGCCAAGCTATAGATATTCAGGAAGCTTTAAAAAACGGTTATAATAATGATGAGGAGCTTAGAATCATTAGATCAGATTTTTTAAATGAAGTGGAACAATTCCCCCGAGCTCTTTCTGGCTTTATGCCTAGAATTTCTGCTGGATTTGATGCAACAAATTCAAAAATCACAAGAAGAAGTAGCGTTCCTCTTGATACTCGAGGAGATTTTATATCAACAAATAACTCTAGATATTCAAAAAATATAACTCTAGAACAACCAATATTTAATGGAGGTAGCAGTGTTGCAGAACTCAAAACTGCACAATCTTCATTTAGAGCTTCTAAAGGCACTTATTATGCTAAAGAGCAAAATATATTTATTGATGAAATTACTGCATATCTAAATTGCGTAGAAGCTGAAGAAAAATACAATATTTCGAAAATAAGCGTTAAATCTAATAGAACTCAATTAGAAGCTATTAAAGAAAAATTTAAACTTGGTGAATCAACTGAAACCGAAGTAGCCAGCACTGAAGCAGCTCTTTCTACTGCCGAGGCTAACCAAGCTCAGGCATATGCAAATCTTAGAGCGACTAAAGCTAATTTTACCAGAGTCTTTGCACTGGATCCTATAGACCTTAAAATGCCTGCATTAGCATCTGATTTACCAAAAAGCTTACAAGAATTCACTGAAAAAGCAATTAATTCTAACCCCAACATCTTATCATCTCAACACACAACCAAAGCTTCTAAAGCTGGAGAATATGTTGCAAAAGGAGCCCTACTACCTCAAGTATCTTTTAAAGTGCAAAATAGCAATACTAGTTATGGCCCCGAAGACATTAATAGATCAAATATTAATAATGATAGTGTAACTTCTACCCTATCTGTTAGCATTCCTATTTTATCTAAGGGAGGTGTAGAATACTCAGATATCCGAAGAGCAAAGTACAAAACTAGAAAAGCTGTTTTACTGCTAGACGCCCAAATAAAACAAGTTAGATCCAATTGTAAAGCTACGTGGGAAACATTCACTGCAACACAAGCGAGAGTAGATGCTACCTTGCAAGGAGTTAAATCTGCTGAAATAGCTTATGAAGGAATGATTCAAGAGGAAATGCTAGGATCTAAGACTATAGTTGATGTTCAAACTTTTGAAGAAAGATTAAATAAAGCAAGAGAATCAAAAGTTGAAGCACAAAAAGAATTAGTACTTCTTAGTTATAAAATAAAATCTTTGATGGGAGACTTAACAGCCGAAAAAATGAAACTAGATGTTGATTATTTTAATCCAGATGCAGAATTCAAAAAACTCAAGTTACGAATCGTAGGTTTTTGATATTTATGAACTATAAAGTTAAGGATGATGATGTCAGAGAGGAGAAGCTAGAAGATATATTACGCTCTATTAAGGGCATAATTTATAGTCATGATCACCTTACAGATAAGGTTTTAGATAAAAATGATCACGTTGATTCAGATGAGTCAATTTTAGAATTAACAAATGAGTTCAGAGAAGATATAAAAAATAAGAGTGAATTTGTTTCTAAAGACACTGCTGAAAAACTTTTAGTAGCAATAAACGATTTTACTAAAAAACTTGATTGTGATTCCTTAAATCAAGAAGAAAAGAAAGTTGATACAGAAATTACAACTTTAATTAAACCTATGTTAAAAGACTGGTTAGATAGTAATTTACCAAGATTAGTTGAAAAAGTAATAGCAGAAGAGTTAAAAAAATTGATCCCAAAAAAATAGTGATATAAACTAAGAACGAATAATTAGCAATTTTATACTAAGATATTTTTACTTGGAATAACAAATGAAAAAGAAATTTTTAACTCTTATCTATATTATACTTCTGCACTCAACATCATATGCCACGTCAGAAAATGAATTACCCCCCCTTCCTACTTCAGAAATTTTAGTAAGCGAATCTAAAGACACTGTATCTGTTTGGACTAAAGCTTTGAATTTTTTTGGTTTAGGTAGCGAAGAAAAAGAAGAGAGTGATCTAACATCTAATAACAATATAAAAGATCAAATTACCGAGGCCAAAGAAGTTGCAAATGATATATCCTCACCCATACCACCTACTAATGATCAATCCATTAACATTTTGCAACAAGAAGTCTCTGATATCTCAGAATTAAAACTGCCAGATATCACTCCTGATGAAGAATTGCCTACAGATAAAACTAATGTAAGTAATATTGATAATACTCAACTTACCTCAACACAAGATATTGCAAAAGAATCATCTAAAAACTTAAAATTACCAGATATCACTCCTGATGAAGAATTACCTGTAGATAAAACTAATGTAAGTAATATTGATAATAATCAACCTATCTCAACACAAGATATTGCAAAAGAATCATCTAAAAACCTAAAATTACCAGATATCAAACCTAATGAAACGTTACCTAGTAAAAAATCTGATGTAATTAATAATAATCAACCCATCTCAACACAAGATATTGTAAAAGAAGATGTTGCCATACTCAAACCAAAATCACTCCCTCAAAACTTGACTCAAGTGACAGAAAATCAAGACAAAACAAAAATTATTGATAGTTTAAATGTTAAAAGTTATAGCAAGCATATAAAAGATCGGATAAACAAATCAAAAAAACTGCCAAAAATTTCAAAAGATGATCTTATTCAAACCGGTTTAAAAGAAGATCCAGAACAGGTGAAATTTGCAAACGATGAATCACAAGTTTTACTATTACCAAACGATGAAGTAGTGCTTGGAGAAGTCACTAAAGAAAGCCAGCTTACTTTAATGGATTTAAGATCTTATATTAAAATATTCTGGGATAATTATAACAATATAAAAGATGAACCAGCTAGACGACTTATAGATGACTTTGTCGATAATTACGACAGTAATTTTAATACTCAACCACTTTATAGTAAAAGGGAACTAAACAATATTCTTATAGAAGCTTTCAAATCCATAGATAGAAATAGCATCTATGATTTAATGAATATACTAGATGCTTACCCTATATTACAGCTTGTTGATCATCAAGGAAATACACTACTTCATAAATCCGTTTATAAAAACAACTACTCAGCAGCAAAATTTTTAATTATGAAAGGAATTGATATATCAATGCAAAATAACCAAAATCTTACAGCTCTTGATATATCTATTACACAAAAAAAATCTAATATAGAAACTCTTTTAAGAACGGCAGGGGCTAAATATTAAAAAAACTACTTTAAATTAGTCTATCCATTATAAAAATTTGTTCAATTAATTTTAGAACAAAACAACAATTAACATCTAAGTGTACTTACTCAACACCCAGGGCGATTGCATGAAATTTAGAAGGTGTATATTAGGATATCATAGAGAATATATATTTAATATATTTCTAAAAATATTTTATTATCAGCTATTATTTTTATGTTTTGTTAGAAAAAATTCTTTTTATAACATCA
>JBGCEX010000027.1:0-13937 GCA_045106635.1 Rickettsiaceae bacterium
ATCATTTCATCGGTTAGGTCCATCAAACAGTTCTTCATGTTTTTTTTGATCTTGGTAATCAAAGTAGCTTTTTGTTCAAATAATTCAGCCGATAGTTTTTTAGAAATATAACCTTTATCTCCAATAAGTTTAGCAGATATATCTTTCATTAGATCCATAACTGGAGAACGATCATTAACATTGCCACCAGTGATTTGCATTCTTACTATTTCACCATGAGTATTAAAGATATAATGAAGTTTAAACCCAAAGAACCAGCCCGTAGAAGTCTTTCCTTTTTTAGCTAATCCCTTAAAAACTTTATGTCTTTTTTCTCGTAAATTATGGCATACGGCCATTGGTGTGGCGTCTATAAATGAGTATTCAGTAACTGTGCCTTCAATAGTTTTGAGCAAACAAACCAAAGCTGGAAAAGCAAGTTTTATTAAGGCTATAAATCGATCATAATGCACTAAATAGCTGAAGAAATTTCTATAATTTCTCATAAGCTCTAGATAAAAATATTTAAAGCACGTCATGCCCGATTGATGAAAAGCTATCAGAATTGTTATTATCTCTGATAAACTCATCTTACACTCTCTATTTCTCTTTTTTGTCCCAGAGGTAAGTAGAGATCTTTTATACCATGGCTCAAATCCTTTGTAAAAATTATCGACAAAACAGAACAAACTATCGTAATCTATATTCATTAGGGTAATCTTATTTTGTTGAAAACCACAGAATACCCTAATACCTTCACCTGTTCAGCTCTTTTTCTTATCCATAGTTCGGGTTATCATAGCAAGAAGATTATATCGATGCTCCTTTTCCTTTATCTTGCCTAAGTGAAGGCGGAGGAGCAAGAGGGCGATTAGGAGGAATCTTAGGTTGTGAAATAGTTGCTGACATCCTTCTTGCCTGATCTATAGCACTGAGTTCTCTAGATACCACTATAGTCTTTTCTTTTCTACCTCCGACCTCAAGCACAACTTTATCAAATCTTGCTGGGTTTTCTTTTCACATTTCCAATAATTTTTCTGCATTCATATCTTTTTTAGAAAAAACTACTTCTTTAGCCTTAGCTACAGCTAAGTCAGTTAACCTTTGCTCAAACTGAGTATTACTTGCACCTAAACTTACTAATGAAGATTGAACTTTTTTAACTTCAAACTGATTAGATCTTTCTTGATTCTCGGCAGAAATACTATTTGATACTGTTACTAAGCTTGCAGTAGAAACTGAAAACTCCTTTCCAAATCTATAACCTATGGATTTATTTTTATATAATTCTTTTTGTATATTACTAGATATTATATCACTTTGCCCTTTCAAATATTCTGGGTCTAATTTGGATAAAGATGGTGTTAGCTGTTTGGTAAATTTTTCTTTCAGATGAGCTTCTTTTGCTGGGCTTAATTTCACCCCACTCTCTTTTTTTAATTTATCAAAAGTTTTATCTATAACAGAATTAATTACTTCTTGAGGATTCTTAATAGGGTTGTCTTGACCAAAAACTACTTTGTCAAACTGCACAGGATTTTCTTTTCTCATTTGTACTAGATCTTGATCTGGTATTGAGTTTACATCATATTTTAAAGCCTTAGCTTTTTCTACGCCTAAATCAGTTAGTTTTGCTGATATTTCAGAATCCTTTAGACCACGAGAATATAAATTTCCTTCTATCAAACTAATTTGATAACTATCTGATTTATTAAAATGCATCTCTGATAATTTATTAGCTACTTTATCTAAATTACTTTCCCTGATATATACACCACCAAGCATATTTGAAGTAACAGTGCTTTTGGCAAGCACTTCTTTTTGGATTTCTCCAGATATAATGCTAGAATTTTGTTTTAAATATTCACTATCAAGTTTCGCTAAAGCGGGAGATAATTTGTCTACTATTTTCTGAGCTTGACTCTCACTTATATTAGTACCATTATCTTTTTCTATAGTTTTTAATGTTTTAAGAACAAGTAACCTAGGAGATTCTTTTGATAACTCTTCTAAAAAATCCCCTCCTAAAGCTTGCAAATTATCAGCATTAACTGATTTAATATCTAGCAATTTAATTTTTTCTTTTGTTAATTGATCTAATTCTTTTTTAGTTACTGGGTCAATTACATACCCTTCTTTCTGAAGATTTTTTGCCACAAAATCAGTTATAGCGTTTTGTAAATTTTCTTCTAATATTACATTGGGTCCTGCTGTTAACATTTTGTCTTTGTGGCTACTAAAAATCTTGCTAAATTCCTTGCGTGTTTCAAGCGCTGCTTCTTTAATTTGCACTTGTTCCACTTCTGGTAAAGCTTGGCCTTGTTTTTTTACAGTTCCCTTAGCAGCATACTCTTCAAGAAGCGCAAGTCTGTCTGGAGCTAAAGTAGGATGATCTCTTTTTATAATTTCAGAATACTCTTGTTGAAGATTTTGTACATATTCTGCAGAAGGAATATTTTTATTTGACACCGCAAGCAACGCTTCCTTTGCAGCAAGAAAAGCTATATCTCGTTCTTCGTAATTGGGCTACTTAATGTTATTTGACTATAAGGCCCTCCTTCAGAAACGGGAATAGCCATACCCCTTTAAGGCCGCTTCAGTTTTTGCGGCACTTAATCTACTTTTTTCTTCATCCTCACCATTATTTACAAAAGTTCTATGAATATTTTCTGCTGCATGTATATCATTGACTAAAAGTTGAATTTCTTCTGGGGGTAAAAAGGACATTAATGCTCTAGATCCTAGACTTTCAATAGTACTCATAGATGAGTTATATCTACCGATAATCATTTCATGATCAGTAACAGAAACTGCTCCTATTACTCCTGCTTTAGTTGTATTGGTTTTAACACAATTGTTTATGTCTCCAATTAACCCCTTACCTAGTGCAGACAGTTGTTCTTTGCTCATAATTACCTCTTAAAATAGATTTATTATTAGTAAATCACAACGTAATTTGTTAATCAACAAGTTAACTAAAAAAAAAAAGAAAAAGATGAAAATTATAAAAAATTATGTGATTTATTATGAAGCATCATTGCATCACCATAGCTAAAAAAGCGCATTTTATTATCTATAGCATATTTATATAAATTTTTGATTTCACCAGCCCCAGAAAATGCACAAACTAACATAAATAAAGTAGATTTTGGCAAATGAAAGTTAGTAATTAAACTATCTATTATTTGGAATTTATAGCCAGGAGTTATAAATATATCAGTTTCTCCCGTATCAGGGTACAATTTACCATCTTGAGAACAAGATTCTACAGTTGTCCCAACTGATATTATCCTTCTTCCTTCAGATTTTGCTTTATTAATTGCTTTTGCTGTATCTGAGCTAATATTAAAATACTCAGAATGCATTTTATGATCACTAATGTTTTCTGTTTTGACCGGCAAAAATGTACCAGCTCCGACATGTAGTGTTACAAACTGAATTTCAATATTTTTAGCTCTTATTTTCTCTAACAATTCTGAAGTAAAATGCAACCCAGCTGTAGGAGCAGCCACGGAACTTTTTTTCAAACTATATACAGTCTGATATCTCAAAACATCTTCTTTATTTGCTTTTTGTCTTTTTATATATAATGGCAGAGGTACTTCACCATATTGATCAAGAAAAGTAAAGATTTCTATTCCATCTAATACAAACTTAACTTCTATCTCACCAAATTCAAATTTATTAGTAATAACTAATTTATGATTGTCAAAAAAAAACTCATCACCTATTACTAACTTCTTAGCAGGCTTGGCAAATGCTCGCCAAGAATTCTTAATTGATGATGGTTTATTTAAATTGATGTTAATAGCTTTACCAGATTTATCTAAAGTTAACTTAGCGTTTATTACTTTAGTATCATTAAAAACCATTAAATCACCTGGATTTAAATAATCTATAATCTCGATAAATTTTATTATTTTATTATTTTCAGAAGAGATAATTAAATTTGATTGCCCCCTACGCTCTAAAGGTTCTTGAGCAATAAGTTCAAGAGGGAGGTCAAAATCAAAATCAGAAAGTTTCATAATGTCTAAAATCTGATTTTTACCAATTTTGCTTTAGACCCATTTGCAGATGTAACACTCACTACCATAACTCCAGCCCGTTTTAAAACGTTGCAATGTTGATCACTTTGTTTGTTTTTAAAAAGTCATGCATTTTGTTGAGAGCTAAATTTTTATCCTCGTTTGGTTTTAAGAGGATAGCATATTGTATAGCTGAACATTCTTGAGTCCCACAATAATATTCCATTATCACTATTTCATCTCTTTCTTTTCCTGGTGTATAGCTCATAGTTAACTTGCCTACATTATAGTAACTAGTTTCTTCATAACTTTCATTCATAATTTTTATATTAGGATCAGCTGCAAAGAATTGGTTCTTTATCTCATTTAGAAAATCTTTGGCAAGTACCTTTTTTCCAAACGGAAAATTATATATAGTAAGGATTTGTGTCCACGCAAAAGGATCTTTATCGCTACTTGGTATAAATTCTGCCATACCTGATTTATTAAGTTGCTCAATTGGCTGCAAAGCCTGAAAACTACCAGGTACTCGAACAGAAAGCATAGTTCGCTCCCCTTCCTTCAGGGACTTATCAATAGGTAGCACATGTGTTAGATTTTTCAAATCATCTAGCGCATATGTTGTATTCATGAATACAAAGAGAAGAATGTATAATGATAACCAATGAATTAACATCCTTCTGGAAATAATATAGGTCATTACATAAGTATCTTCAGTTGCTTTAGCAACTTAGTATAGCATTGAGTTGTCAACACTGTCAAGAACCTCAGAAATTCTAGTATAATGTTTTAAAAAGCTCTAGTTTTACGAAAGTGACCTTATAAAGCCATTCAAACTTATAATTTGAATGACCTTATAAAACTACATAACAAATTATTTTATAGTTTTTACTAGTTCTTTAACAGCATTAACTGAAGATGTGAAATTATCTTTTTCTTCTTTAGTAAGTTCAATTTCAACAATTTTCTCAACACCATTCTTGCCTATAACAACAGGTACACCAACATAAATTCCTTTCTCACCATATTCACCATTTAAATAAGCGGCACAAGGCATAATTTTGCGTTTATCATGTAAATAGCTCTCGGCCATTTCAATTGCTGACACTGCTGGTGCATAGTAGGCTGAACCTGTTTTAAGTAACGCAACTATTTCTCCACCACCATTTTTAGTACGGTCAATTATTGAATCAATTTTTTCTTGTGTACTCCAACCCATTTTAATTAAATCAGGAACAGGTATACCAGCAACCGTTGAATATCTAACTAAAGGAACCATAGAATCTCCATGACCACCAAGTACAAAACTATTTACATTATCAACAGAAACTTTGAATTCTTCAGCAAGAAAACAATTAAATCTAGCAGAATCGAGTACACCAGCCATACCAACAACTTTATTTGGCGATAATCCACTTTCTTTCTGAAGAACATATACCATAGCATCAAGCGGATTTGTAATCACAATCACAAACGCATTACTAGCATATTTTTTTATACCTTGAGCTACTTCTTTCATCACATTTGCATTAGTAGCAACTAAATCGTCCCTACTCATACCTGGTTTTCTTGGAATACCAGCTGTAATAATCACTACATCTGAATCTTGTATATCTGCGTAACTACTTGTACCTATTAAATTAATATCTGAACCATCTAAAGTTTTACTTTGGGCAATATCAAGAGCTTTACCCTTAGCTTTGCTAGTTCCAAGATCGAATAATACTACATCCCCAAGCGCTTTATATGCTGCAATATGGGCTAAAGTACCGCCAATATTACCACCACCTATTAAAGATATTTTTGGTCTTTTGTGCATAGAATCCTCCTATAAAATAATTATGGTTAAGAGTTCATTGAATTAAAGAACTCATTATTAGTCTTCGTCTCTTTAAACTTACTAAGTAAAAATTCCATCGCATCAACAGTTCCCATAGGGTTGATAATACGACGAAGCATCCACATTTTTGAAAGAATTACTCTATCAACAAGCAACTCTTCCTTTCTAGTACCAGACTTGGTAATATCAATTGCAGGATAAATCCTTTTATCTGAAATTTTACGATCAAGCACAATTTCAGAGTTACCAGTACCTTTAAACTCTTCAAATATTACTTCATCCATCCTAGAGCCAGTTTCAATTAACGCCGTTGCAATAATTGTCAAAGATCCGCCATTTTCTATATTACGTGCTGCTCCAAAAAATCTTTTAGGTCTTTGTAGAGCGTTTGCATCAACACCTCCAGTCAAAACTTTCCCAGATGATGGCACTACTGTATTATAGGCTCTTGCTAATCTAGTAATAGAATCTAACAGTATCACAACATCTCTCTTATGTTCAACTAGTCGTTTTGCTTTTTCAATAACCATTTCTGCCAATTGTACATGTCTTGCTGCTGGTTCATCAAATGTTGAACTTACCACTTCACCTTTTACAGAACGCTGCATATCAGTAACTTCTTCTGGTCTTTCATCAATTAACAAGACCATTAAATATACTTCTGGATTATTGGTGGTAATAGCATGAGCGATATTCTGTAATAAAACAGTTTTACCTGTCCTAGGGGGAGCGACTATCAAAGCTCTCTGACCTTTCCCCATTGGGGCTACAAGCTCTATGGTTCTTGTGCTAAAATCTTTGATTTCATTATCCATTTCAAGGAACAGTTTTTGATCAGGATAAAGAGGTGTTAAATTATCAAAATGTACTCTGTGATAGGCATTGTCATTATTTTCAAAGTTAACTTTACTAAGTTTTAATAAAGCAAAATACCGTTCTCCAGATTTAGGAGCTCTAATTTGCCCTTCTACAGTATCCCCTTTTTTTAAACCAAAACGACGAATTTGATTAGGTGAAACATAAATATCATCAGGTCCAGCTAAATAATTAGCATCAGGAGAACGTAAAAAACCAAATCCATCTGGCAATATTTCTAGAACCCCCTCTCCAGAAATATGCCCACCTTGCTCAACAATTTTCTTTAAAATTGAGAAAACTAATTCTTGTTTTAATAAAGAACTGACGTTTTCTATTCCAAGTAATTCTGCCTGAGCTTGTAACTCTTCTGGTGATTTTTGTTTCAACTGTCTTAATGTAACTCTTACACCACTACTTTCTTCTGATTGCCCTGAATCATTTTGTTGTTTTTGAGGCTCGTTATTATGTGGTTTTCTAGGGTGAAAAGGTTCATTAATTTTGCGAACTCTTCTTGCTCTTACACCAGTTTCTGAAGTTCTTTTTGAAATATCCTTAGAAACTTCAGATGTAGAATCTGTAATATCGTTATTTAAAGAATTAACTTCTTCATTAGAAGTCTTAGAAGGAAGAGAAAGTGTACGTTCTTCTAAAGAGTCACTTTGAATTGGTTTTTTCTTGGTAAGTTTTTTAACTATATTAAGGGAGGTGTTTTTTGAAATTTGAAGAATTTCGTTTTTTTCTTTTGTCATTTGATTGAATTAATAATTAAATTTGAAAATTGATTAGTGATTAAGGGTAATTAAATGTAAAAGCTTAAAAATAACTATTAGATTGGAAATATTTAGTAGAATCTTAAGCGAGTCCTGACAATACTTATACACCAAGGGGGCGACTATAAAATATGTTAAAAAATCATTGGAATATTATTTCAGGACAGAGACTATCGATCATCTCAACTTAAAAGCTACGTCCATAATAACAAACCCAAAACACTTGTCAAGCAAACTCAATATATCGTGATAATTATTTTTATTCAGGGACATCCTAAAAACTGATTCAAAATTTTATCCTTTAATATCTCTAGTCCCAACAAGCAACAAATTTATTTCTTTAGATTCTTTGTTCTCAGCGATACCAGATAAGCTCCATCTAGCCAACTTCCAAGTAACAACTCATCTTCCATAATCTCTAAAGGAACAAGCCAATAGGACATACTAATAATTTTATCACGAGCTTTATAACAAAAAGGTTTAGATCCTCTAGATTTATAGATTTCAGCTGATTGATTATCAACTTTGAAATATAGCTCGTCATTTACGATTATCCCAATAATTACTGAATCCTTATAAACACCATATCCACCAAACATCGCTCGTGTTTTTATGTAGCCATACGGCGAGAGTAAATCTACTATGTGATTTGCAAACTCACTTTTAGTCACATCTTATGCCCCAATTACATAGGTCTAAAAAAACCCAGCATTTTCCTCTTATATTTTACCAACACTTAAATTGCTTAAGTTTATGAGTGACTAATTTTTTGTAGTTCAAGCTCTTTATAAAGTTTTTGCCAGGAATCTTCTATATTTTTTATTTCCTTACTGATAATATTTACTATATTTTCAGAAGAATTCTCGAAATTTTTTAATTGTTGATTTAATTGCTGAGCAATATTGCTTAAATTATTTTGTAGCTTATTTAAAGAATACGCAAAACTTTTTCTTAAATCAGTGTTTTCTATTTCTTTAACTCTATTTTGTACACTTAAAGCAAGCTCAGCTATTTTTGCGTTCATTGATTCAAGCTGTTCTTTACGTAAATTAATGTACTGTTCCATAGTCTGGGAAACTTTTGCTTCCAACCTAACTTGAGGTGTTTTTTTTAAATCCCAAGCAAGACCAAAAACACTCATTAAATATATAATCCATTTATGAACATCAAATTGATACCATTTAGCACCATTTCTATAATCTGAAGGAAAAGCATGGTGATAATTGTGCCAATTCTCTCCTAACAAAAGTAAAGCAAGCCACCATACATCACCTGAAGTGCCTTGAATATATTTTTGCGTCCCAGCAAAGTGACAAAGTGAGTTTACAAAAAAAGTTATTTGCTGTTGCAGAGCACGACCAAGACCAATAAACAAGAAACCAGTATATGCCGCTAAAATAGTTTGACCAAACATAAATCCAACAAGAGCAGGTACAGCAGTATTCATTAGTACAGCAAGTACCCAGTAATATTTTAACTGCCATCTAAGTAGTTTGTTTCTGCCAAGTTTGACCATAGTAACTTTATCAATTGACTTGTAACTCCCTTCCCCTTCAAGCATCCAACCCATATGAGACCACCAAAAGCCTCTTACCCTGCTTTTGTACTTAAGAGGAGAATGTGGATCTAAATCAGTATCAGTGTATGTATGATGCTTAAAATGATTAGAAGCCCATGATAATGCAGGCCCTTGCAACGTTCCTGCTGACAAAAGTATTAAAATAAATTCTACATATTTATTTATTTTGTAAGAATCATGAGACCATAATCTATGTAAGCCAACTCCTACAGTAATATTAGCTATATAGTAACCGCAAAGAAATAACACACCCTCAAACCAACCAATTTGATGATCAAGAACATAGTTTACACCCAATATAATGAGCAAAGCTGGATATAGAATCAGAGCAAAAACAGCAGGAAAATTATATTTTGGCATAATAACACACCTTAAATTAGTGTTTAAACAAAAGATAGGGGTAAATGGAGCGGGTGAAGGGATTCGAACCCTCGACTTCGACCTTGGCAAGGTAGCGCTCTACCCCTGAGCTACACCCGCTTAGTATACACCTTATAAGTTAGAAAAACAACTTAAACTATACATTTAGTAAATATTTATTTAAGAACCCTGTTCTTAGCCCCTTGTATTTAGCCACTAAACGTATGATTAGTAAGATACAAAATAGATAAAAAATATCAAGTATAAAATATACTAAATTTGACAAATTATCTTACAGTCATAATTTTGACCATTTAGCACTCTGCAAAAGAGGTGCATAGAGATCTTCTTCCATAGAAATTACTATTGATTTTTGCTCTTCTATAGTTGGAACTCTATTAAGAAAAGAAATTTTCGGCGCAGCTTTTATCACAGCTAGAGGGGTTTGTTCACTACCTTCTCCCATAACAAAAACGGCTGCAGTTGCTAAAGAATCCAAAATATTGACTTGTGTAACACGAAGCGGATTACCGCATAAATCTAGCTTATTTATATAAGAGTAAAGCGGCTCGAAGCCACACCATCCAAGCGCAATACCAGTAACACCTCTTCTCATAACAGTTGTATGGCTATCAGTAATAACAACAGCTAACTTTTGAACATTATGTTGTTTTTTTAAATATTCCCAAATCCATATAGCTGTTTCTTGCACATCTTCAGGATATAAAACATAAAATTCATCGATATTTGACTCATCGATACCAGCAGATGGTATAAGCACATCATTTTTTATTGTTAAATACAGATCATAAGGATTGACTTTCGTTTCTAGTACAAGATCTGCTTCTCTATAGACAAGAGCACGCTTGGACACAGTATTTTTTGCTACCAATCGCCCTTGTACTATACTGATAATCTTAGAGGTGATAACAATTATATCTTCCTCTTCAACAATTTTAATATACTGATCGAGGATTCTAGATATCACATCATCCTTATCAATTTTATGAGTTTTTATAGCCTCAACATGCATGACGCTCAACCATTCCATCAAGAAAAGACCATAGTAAGTTTGCCCCTTTTACAGCTCCTTGCAAAACTTTTTCTTGATCATTTTTGTCAAGACGCTCGATAGACCCAGCTAGTTCCTCTGTATGCCACTCATCTGTTTTTTCATGCACAGAAAAGAATTGCAATATTCTTTCATCAGAAACAGCATAATGTTTTTTTAAACCATCAATTTTAGATTTTGACACTTCTGGCGTTTGCCTCTCGTAAGCATACAAAGCACCAAGACCTGTAGTATAATCATCTTTGACTAATTCAAAATACCCATCAACAAGTTCTGCTGTTTTTTGTAATTCTGGAGCTTGTTTTATCTCCCCTCTTTTTACTCCAAAACCTTCGGCAAAGCGTAGCCATAATTCGGGGTGATTATCCTCTCCTTGCTCTTCATCAATTAAATTTTCTAGTAAAATTTGCCTTGCTGAAATATCAGGGCATAAAGCATGAATTTGACTTATATAACGAGGAAAAGCAGCAACATGGTGATAATATTCTTGTGCATAGAGTTTAAGTGACTCTTGCGTTAATGCTCCTTCATTCCAAGCCTTATAGAAAGGATGCTTTAGTAGCGATGATTCCTCAAGTAAGTTGTTAAGAGTTGTACAAAATGTCATATCAAATCCCTCCGTGGATTTATTAGTTGAAAAATAGTATAGTCTGGACAAGATTTTAAAATATTCTCGCTCCATCCTTCGAAATATTTTAAGTCAAGATAAGTATCACCCGAATATAATTGATGAATTCTTGTCAAAAGAAAAGATGATATCAGCTTATGACGTAAAAATAAATGAGCAATTTCTGCCCCACCTACCATAAGTATTTTTTCTGATTCTCCCAAATGGTTAATAATATCAAAATACTCATGTAAAGATTTAACAAAAATTATATTATTATCACTAGTTTTTGAACTACGAGAAAAAACTATTAACTTCTTGTTAGATAAACTATTTCTAGGAATTGAATCATAAGTTTTACGCCCCATAACAATAGTATGCTCGTGAGTTATTTGTCTAAAATGTTTAAGCTCTTCTGGATAATTCCAAGGTAGGCTATTATTTTTTCCAATTACACCTTCTTCAGTTACCGCCATAATACCCACTATTTTTTGTAATTTAGTCATTACTCCCTAAACATTGAAATTTTCATGAACAACCAAAAAACGCATATGATCTGCTACATTATGAACTCTCAAAAAATCAACTTTTCCTTTTAGCGCAGAAGAAATAGCTATAGTTTCTATATCTCTGTTTGCCGCACTAGTTTGAGAAAAAGCGTTAATGTAAGATTTCCTCGAATGACCAATCATCACTTTTGCACCTAAATCTTTTAGTTCTTGTGTGTTTTGTAGAATTTCAATATTTTGGTAAATAGATTTCCCAAAACCAATACCAGGATCTAGAACAATCTGATCAAGAGAAAATCCAAGGTTTAACAACCGATCAACAGAGAGCTTACCCCATTCTTTAATAACATCAATTGGTCTTTTTGCTAATGGTATAATTATTTCCTTAGTTGGAGGGATGCTAAGTGAGTGCATTAAGCATAATTTGCAATTTCTTTCTGCAATGAATTTCAATGTATCTTCATCAAGTTCACTTTTTACATCGTTTATCATGCTGATAGGATAATTCTCAAGAAGTTTACGTATTACTGATGGCCAAAATGTATCAACACTAATTGTCAGTGTTTTGTCATCTATCAATTCTATAAGCCCATCTAAAATAGGCTTCAATTTAGCGTATTCGTCATCAGAGTTGTTTATAATAGCCCCAGGTCTTGTAGATTGAGTACCAATTTCAATCACGCTTGCTCCATCAGAAGCTAATTGCAATACCTGTTGTATGGCTTTATCCGTTTGATTAAAATCACCCCCATCTGAAAACGAATCATTCGTAGCGTTCACAACACCGACAAATTGAGGGTTCAGGACAAAACTTTTCTTAAATGATGATTCATTTTTAGGATGTTGCCAAAATTTTACTCCCATCAGAGCAAGAAGATGCTGTAAGAATGGTCGGTTATTTAATTCTGGATGCGGAATTATAAGCTCCGAAGAATGCAATTTAAGATCATCCCAAATCAGAATATCTAAATCAATAATGCGTGGTGACCATTCCTCATATGGCTTAGATCGTCCCATTTCAGATTCAATTGATTTTAAAGATATGAGCATCTCATCAGGTGATAATTTTGTTTCTCCAACAATAACCATGTTTAAAAACGGTTTGTTCCAAGAAATAGGAGCATTTTCTGGTAAAATAGATTCTGTTTCTAGTACTATAGAAATAAAACTATTCTGCAAATAACGTGTCGCAATTAAATCAGCAGCTGTTCTTAAATTATTTATACGATTACCTAAATTGGAACCTAAACTAATATATAGCATAGTTACTCCTCTTTAGAATACAGACCATCACAATAGGTAAAAGTGACTCCTCCATGAATATCTGGAACAGGTGGTGATACTTTATGAGCAGTTACATTAATAGAATTAACAAGTGATCTATGGTCTTGCAAAGATTCATTCACCACTTTGTAAACTTCTGTTGCTAAATGCTCTACTAGATTAAATTTTTTATCACGACAAAAGCTTTTTATACTCTGTACTAGTTTAGAGTAGCATACAGTATCTTCAAGATTATCATTCATCGCTCCTACTGGTAGAACTTGAAAATTCAAATCGATGTTAAAACTCACCAATTGGGGATTAAACTTCTCTTGCTCGCTACAGCCAAGAAAAACCCAAATTCTTAAATCTAAAATAGAAAGTCTGGAAATTTTTGCTATTGGAATATTACCTTTTGTTCAATAATCTTTGATTTAATGTTATTTCTCACAACGAAAACTATAAGATGGGGCATTTTTCTTGTCAATAAGAAAGTTATTGAATTTAGTGTATCTAAAATAATATCTGATATTACTGGATACTTACCATCCCATTTAGATGCAAATGATTTTAACTCAAAATGAGCTGTCTCATCTGTATTTGCTGTATATATTTTCTTTAAATCAGATGTTACTTTCTTCAAATCTTTGTACGATACATATTTTACAGCAATTCCTTATCATATGAACTATGCAGAGCTGTACTACAACTACAGTATCTGGAAATATGCTATTTATTGCTTCTGGAAATCCTTTTAGTCCATCCACACATGCAACATATATTTTTTGAACTCCTCTGTTTTTTAACTCAGTTACTACTTGCATCCTGAACTTAGAACCTTCATTTTTGCCAATCCATATTCCTAACAATTCTTTCTTACCTTCCATGTTTACAGCTATGGCTAAATATACAACTTTATTTATTATGGTATTACTATAATGGCCCCCAAAAACTGGACTACTAAAATGAAGAAATGAGATATAATTTTCAAACAAAAAAAGAGGAATTATATGTCTAAAAAAGCTAAGCAATATAGCGCAACAGAAAAAACAAAAATTGTGATAGAGGCGAT
>JBGCEX010000028.1:0-20011 GCA_045106635.1 Rickettsiaceae bacterium
TATATCTGCTAAACTTATTGGAGATAAAGGTTATATTTCTAAAAAACTATCGGCTGAATTATTTGAACAAAAAGCTACTTTGATTACCAAGATCAAAAAAAACATGAAGAACTGTTTGATGGACCTAACCGATGAAATGATCTTTTATTGAAACTATATTCTCGTCTATAAAGCTTTTGGGTACGTTAGTACACCATAGGCACAGGTCTCCAGTTAATGCATTTACTCACTTGTTTGCAGGACTTATTAGTTACCAAATCTGTACTGATAAACCTTCATTAGATCAGTTGCTAAAATTGCATCCTTAAACATAGTTGGGGTTATATTAATAAAAATCAATTAAACTTAAAAACTAAAAAGTGTTATTCTAAATATAAAGTAACAATTTCCAAAGGATAATGTTAATATATCATATTACCCTGAAAATTTTTATTGCACCTAATTCAACTTAACGTACTAAGCAACGATTATAAAAATCAGCCTTCTTACTATGTGATATCAATGGAAAAAATTACTGATGCGCATTGAAATTCATTGATATTTTTAGAAGGAGTGAGTTAAGTCATGAAATGCTTTTTCAAGATCTGGATAGTTATTAGATCTAAGAACTAAAGAGGTTCCGTGAATTCCATCTTTTGTAAATGGATAACTTCCCATGTCAACAGATGGGTATTTATTTTGTAAAATCTCAAATTGTTCAGCTATTTTACTTTCTCCTATCATTACTGTATGGGATAAAGTTTTTATGACTGCGCCATGTTTTAAGAATGGAATGACAAGATTCAGCATAGACTCCATGATCTCTGGTACTCCAGCTAAACAATATACATTTTTTATAAAAAACCCTGGAACTTTGGTTACATTATTTGGAATAAGAGTGCTACCTTCGGGGATAAAAGCCATTTTTTCTCTAGCTTTATTCATATGCTGACCATTTTCTTTGCAATATTCTTGTAAACCTTGGTAAATTATTTCATTACGCGTGCAAGGAACTGCAAAAGCTTCGGATATAGCTAAGCTTGTGACATCATCATGAGTAGGGCCAATTCCTCCGGTAGTGAAAACATAATCATATTTTGCACTTAAGTCTAATACAGATTTTATGATAACTTGTTTTTCGTCAGGAGCAGTTCTAGTTTCGCAAACTATTACACCTACCTTCCCAAGGGAGGTAGCTATATTTTGAGTGTTAGTATCCAAAGTGCGGCCAGAAAGTATTTCATTTCCTATTATTAATATTGCCGCACTGGGATTTTTATTCATATTTAAAAGATCGTTAATCTTTAGTCATGCTATTTAAGTGCTTTTTATCTTCTATCACCGAAGAACCTTAGCATATACAAAAATAAGTTGATGAAATCAAGATATAGTGAAAAGGCTCCAAGTACTGCCATTTTTTGACCCATTTCGCCACCACCAGTATTATAGTACATAGTTTTCAGTTTTTGAGTATCCCAAGCTGTCAACCCCATAAATATAGCTATTCCAATAAATGATGTAGCAAAATCAATAGCAGGGCTTTGTAAGAACATATTCACAAGTGAAACAACTATTATTCCAATTAAACCCATAACAAGAAATGAACCCATTGATGTTAAGTCTCTTTTTGTAGTATAACCGTAGATACTCATAGCTCCAAAAACAGATGCACAAATAAAGAACGTACGAGCTAATGATTGGCCAGTATATATTAACCCTAGATAGGATAGTGACACTCCCATAACCCCTGCGTAAACCCAAAATAAAGTCTGAGCAGTATTTACTGACATTTTACCAATGCCCATGAAGAAATATATTGCGATACCAAGAGGCGCAAAGGACATTAACATCCCAAAACCAGTAGTACCTAAGAACTCTCCATTTGGGCCAAGATTAAACATCAAGTTAGCGAGTGGGGGGAAGTTTAAAGTTGCAAAAGCAAAGCTCCCCGTGACTAAAAGACCCATTGCCATAAAATTATATATTCTAAGCATGTAGCTTCTTAAGCCGTCATCAAAACTTTTTTTATCCTGAGCAAAGGACTTTGTATAATCAATCATAGTTACCTCTTAAATTACTAGTTTCAACTATCATACAATATATAATATAGACTTAATATATATTTTTTCAAGCCTCTAGATAGATATTATGACCATAATATTTATTGAAGTAAACATCCAAGCAACATGCTAAGAGACATAATAAATCCTACATATTGATTAGATTTAAACCTAATCAAACAATTTTTAGGATTCGAGATATCTAAACTTTTGATTTGCCAGGTCAGTATTGGTATTGCAGCTAACCCACCTAAAGCTCCAAATGTATTATTAGATAATAAATTTGCTAATATATAAAATCCAATAAAAATAGTATAAACAAGACTTATCAATAACTTATATGGTTTATACTCCAAAAAAATAGCAGATGATTTCACTCCTACTAATTTATCATCTTTGATATCCATAAAAGCATAAATACTGTCATAACCAAAAGTCCAAAAACCACAAGCAAAATACATTAAAAGTGAAGATATTGATATGTCATCCTTAACACATGCATAGCCGATAAGACAACCCAAATTAAACGTTATTCCTAAAAACATTTGAGGGAAATAAGTAAATCTTTTCATTAATGGATATATAGACATCATACAAAATGCGACTATTCCTAGTATTATTGCAGTAACACTTAAGAATAGAAGTAACCACAATGCTGCAAAGAGTAATAATACCAAAATAATAAATGCTAGGCTCGTTGATATTGTGTTATTTGCAAGTGGTCTATTCTTGGTGCGTTCTACTTGCCTATCAAAATCTTTGTCAAAAAAATCATTTATTATGCATCCCGCACTTCTGGCTAAAATACTTCCCACAAAAAGTATAGCAAGGTAATATAAGTCACTAGTTTTTTCATATGCTAATAATAACCCAAAAACAGCAGGGAAAAAAACCAGTAAGTAAGCTACAGGAGCATTAAGGCGCATTAGCTTTGCTATAGTAGAAAAAATCTTTGGCATTTTTTATTATTTACAATATATTTCTATTTAAGAAAAAACCTAATATAGCGAGATTATGATTGAATTTCCAAAAAAATACAAGTTTGATGAAAATGAACAAAAATGGCAGAAATTTTGGCAAGAAAATGATATTTATCGTTGGGATAAAAACGTGCCAAGAGAAAATACATTTATTGTAGACACGCCTCCTCCAGGAGTTTCAGGTCAACTTCACATTGGTCATGTATATAGTTATACTCATACAGATTTTATCGTTAGACACAGAAGAATGAAGGGAATGAATATCTTTTATCCTATGGGATTTGACGATAATGGTTTGCCAACAGAGAGATTAGTTGAGAAAGAAAAAAAGATCCGTGCAAGTTCTATGAGTAGAAAGGACTTTATTGATATTTGCAATGAGGTCGTTCCTCAAGAAGAAGAAAAATTTAAGACTCTATTTAACAAAATAGCTTTATCAGTCGACTGGGATATTGAATACCAAACGATTAACCCTCTTTCATGTAAAATTTCACAAATGTCTTTTTTAGACTTAATAGAAAAAGATCAAATTTACCGTGATTCTCAACCAATGTTGTGGGATCCAGTAGATCAAACGGCTCTCGCCCTAGCTGAAATTGAAGATCGTGAGAAGACCACTTTCATGAATGAGATTCAATTTTTTCTAGAAGATAAAACCCCAATAATAATTGCAACAACAAGAGCTGAGCTATTACCAGCTTGTGTTTCTGTTTTTTTTCACCCAGAAGATGCAAGATATAAACATCTAAATAATAAATATGCCATTTCCCCATTATTTGGCGTCAAAATACCTCTTCTTGCAGATGATATGGTTGACCAAGAGAAAGGTACTGGGCTTGTTATGTGTTGCACATTCGGAGATCAAACTGATATTTTATGGTGGCGAAAGCATAAATTACCAACTAAGATCATTATCAGCAAACAAGGTAGAATAGAAAATATAAAATTTGATAATAGTTGCATAAATCACAAACAGGCGGAGCAATTTGCTAGCCAAATTACTGGTCTTAAAATCACAGAAGCTAGAACTAAGATTATTGAATTATTAAAAGAAGAAGGATTGTTACTGAACCAAGTAGAACGAATTCAAACTGTAAAATGTGCTGAAAGGTCTGGTGCGCCACTTGAGATTCTAACAACTCCGCAATGGTTTGTAAAAACAATCATTCATAAGGAAGCTCTCTTAAAAAAATCTGAAGAATTAAATTGGTATCCAGAATCGATGAAAATCAAACTGGATAAATGGATAGAAGGTATAGATCTTGATTGGTGCATCTCTCGTCAAAGATATTTTGGGGTGCCATTTCCAGTATGGTATTCTAAAAGGACTGGAGAAGAAGGAAAAGTGCTTTTTGCTAAAACTCATCAACTACCTGTAGATCCACTTGTTGACTTGCCAGAAGGTTATAGTAAAGATGAAGTGACCCCAGATTACGACGTTATGGATACATGGGCAACAAGTTCAGTATCACCACAATTAAATTCTCACGGCATTTCAAATAATTACATGATAGATAAGAATAGACATAGACAATTATTTCCAGCTGATTTACGGCCTCAAGCCCATGAAATTCTAAGAACTTGGGCGTTTTATACAATACTTAAAGCTTATTTACATGAAAATACACTTCCTTGGAAAGATATAATGATTAGTGGTTGGTGTTTGGCGCAAGATAAAAGCAAAATGTCTAAATCTAAAGGTAATGTTTTAGTCCCATCCGTGCTATTAGATGCTCATGGCGCAGATGTTATTAGATATTGGTCAGCAAGTTCTAGATTAGGAGTAGATACTGCCTATTCAGAGGATGTAATCAATAATGGTAAAAGATTAATAAATAAACTTTGGAATGCTGCTAAATTTGTAAGTAGCCACTTTGATAAAATCTCTGATGCAGATAAAACTTTGCCACTGGCCAAAGTAACACATAAAATTACTAGAGATTTTGATAAATATTTACTTAGCAAATTATTCGAATTAGTAGAGTTTGTTGATCAAGAATTAACGAGTTATGAATATGCTAGTGCAATGCATAAAGTAGAAACATTCTTTTGGTCACTTTTTTGTGATAATTATTTAGAAATAACAAAATCTAGAGCTTATAATGAAAAATCTAATGATAGTGAAGGAGCTTTAAGTAGCCACATAACTTTATATCATTCCTTAAAAATATTGTTGCAACTATTTGCTCCAATATTGCCTCATATTACAGAAGAATTATTTCAAATACTTTATAACAATAATTCTCAAAGTATACATTCACGAGGGTCTTGGCCTCAAATAGTAAATGCTAAATTTACAGATGTTCAAGAAGATAAATGTGAGCACTTATTGGAAATACTAAATTTCGTCAGGAAAATAAAGGCTCAAGATAATTTATCGGTTAAAGCTCCTATAGATTATATAGAACTAAGTGGTACTATCTTATCAGATAATTTAATATCAGACCTAAAAGATGTTACTTCTTCAAACAAAATTTTGTATGTCCAAAGTTTAACTTCAACCGCTCAAAATCTACAAAGTAAAAATGTTCAAATTCATGTGGTATATAGCGCTAATATTCAGAAGTATTAATATTAATGGTTCTATCACAGCTGTTGTAAAAGGAAGAGAGAATCTGTTTAAGGTAATTCTCTCTTTCCCCTAAATTGTCTAAACCTTTCAAAGGATTTTGTTCCTTGTCAGAAACTATCATACTCTTGTCTATAGTGAAATGTAGACTTTCTTTAAGTACCAAGATTTAGAAAAAACGATTATAGTAATTCAAGTTGAATTAACATAAAGAAAAGAAGCGTTTCATAGTTTTCATAGAACTAACTGAACGCAGAAATTTTATTCTCAATCCATTGTTTTATATTAGCTCAGAAGTTCTCTATCGAACTCAAATCTGGGAGAAATAAAGACAAGAATATTAATTTATAATCAACAGATTCAATCAAATCTTTCTCTTTTCTGCTTATGAAATTAAGCATTACCAATTACCACAACTTACCTTGCTTTTAGCTCTTTTATTAGTAATTATACTTATGTTTCAAATATTCATATTACAAACAATTAAATAGCATTACACGATCTATTATTCATTAGTCCAGCAATAATTTTTCTTAAAAAATAGAAGGAGTTATTATTAATCTTTGGAATTTATTTGTAGTACCTGTAAAAGTGTGGTGGTTTAAGGAGAGAGCGAGTCTCTTGAATAGAACCCTATGTTACATTCACTAATTTACAATCTTTTTTAGAAATAAACTCTACCTTTCCAGGGGTCAGAGCAAACAAAGTATGATCCTTGCCCATTCCAACATTTTTGCCAGGATAAATTTTTGTTCCACGCTGTCTATATATAATATTACCAGCTATTACCTGCTGACCGTCAGATTTTTTTGCTCCTAACCTACGCCCCGCCGAATCACGACCATTTTTAGAACTACCACCAGCTTTTTTGGTTGCCATATCTTAACCCCTTATTTCTTTACAATATCAAGAATTTTCAACTCAGTTAAATCTTGTCTATGACCGTTTTTACGACGGTAATGTTGACGCCTTTTCTTTTTAAAGATAATAATCTTATCATCTCTAAATTGATTAACAATTTCTGCAGTCACGCTTGCACCTTTAACAACTGGTGTTCCAATAAACGAAGGTTTTAAGTACTCCCCCATCATCAAAACTTCACTAAGTTCAACCTGACTGCCCAGTTGACCTTCAATTTTTTCTACCTTAATTATGCTATTCTTTGCAACTTTATATTGCTTTCCACCTGTTTTAACAACTGCAAACATATCAGCAAGTTCTCTTAAAAATTAAATTGATCTTAAATATAATTCGTCGAGTATAAACATAAATCCTTTGGAGTCAATAGTAATTTTATATCTTGGCAATGATCCAATGGCTTACTATTGTATTGCAAAACGTACTTGATCTTTTATATTTTTTTAGAAAATATGGATTTAGTAAAAATACAGCAAGTTTCTAACTAAATAAATTACTGTACTATTATAAAGATTTTCGATTTTTTAGATTTGTCACAAACCTACTCTTTTTAGGGAAAAATGTATAGTTTTCATAACACATACTATATTTAGAATTAACAGAGCACTAAAATTAAACGTGATTTGCTAAAAAATTATGTTAACTTTAAATCACTAACTGAACTTAAGTTTGAATTTTAAATTAATGGAGGTGCATAATGTCAAAAATTTCAAATCCAAAATCTACTCCTGAAGCCTTGAGTGATAAAGAGATGGAAACCTATGTAAAACAAGTATTAGTTCCTATAGTAGATAAATTTGTTGCGAATCACAAAGGAAAAGAATTTACAGCAACTGACATCGAAGGATTATATGAAGATTTAAACAAATCACTTTCTAAGAATCCTAAAATCATGGATAAATGGGGTGGTGAACTTGGTTCTCAATATGCTATTCGTAAAGAAATGGCTGTAGAAATGGCTGCAGATCTAAATAAAAAGGATAACTTAAGTCGCACTGATAAGTTAATACATGGCTTTGGTCAGTTTTGTAAAAAAATTGGTCTTGGAGCAATAGGAGCTGCTTGTTTAAAAAACACTCAGAAAGTTAATTTATCAAAATCTTTAGATAAAATAACTACTAGTATTGCTAGTACAAAAATGAGTGTAACTCTTACTAAAAGCGCAAGTCAAGAAGCTGCAAAACCTATTAAACAAAAAGAAAGTAGAGCAAGATAGCTTTAATACAGATAATTAATTAGTTAGTTCAATCTTTAGCTTGGAAGTTCAAATATTTATTTAAACTTCCAGATTTATTATAAAAAAATTATTTCTAACTTAAAGTCTATAGGCACTAATATCTAACATAATAACAAAAATTTCTGGACATCTCCTAGACCAAAGTATATAAGATACTAAAAACACACTATGTATAAAAAGTTTTAAAGAGCTCTTAGTGCGTTTAATTTTTTAGGTAATAATTACAATCTATTAAAGTATATTATTTATTAGGGCTTGTAGCTCAGTTGGTTAGAGCGCTCCGCTCATAACGGAGTGGTCGCAGGTTCAAGTCCTGCCGGGCCCACCATATGAAATTTTATTATAAAATCAGATTAACTTTGTTTTACGCCTTATCTCTCTATATCAATGTAGACCAATAAATAACGTTTACGTCTTATGTTAGTTTGTTCAACCATTACTAAATATTTAACTCGTAAATTTTCGTGGTATCTATTCTTAATATCTCTGATAATAATTGTAGTTCTTGTAATTTCTAACGCCTTTGGAATATTACAGAAATTTAAATCTGTTTATATACAACCTAAGGACTTTTGGTTTTTAGTCCTATTAAAAATACCTTATTTGTTTAATGAGATAAGCACTATAGTAGGTTTTATTAGCACGATGTTATTCTTAAGATATTTATCTAACAACAATGAGCTAATCGTATTAATTAGCAGTGGTTTGTCAATATGGCGAATTTTTACAGTACCAATTATTCTAAGTTTTGTTTTTGGCGTCATTATAATAGCAATAATAAACCCAATAGCTACTTATAGCCTAAAAGAATATGAAGAACTAGAAGCGAAATTATCAAACTCTATGTCTCAAAGCAGTTTTTTTATTTCTGATTCTGGTATTTTCTTTTATGAAGAATATCAAAAGGATCGCCGAATAATCCAAGTACACTCAATCAACGTAGCTACAAAATCTATTTCAGAAATGACTATACTTATTGTTGATTCTCAAAATCAGTTAATTCAAAGAATTGATACTCCTTACGCAGAACTTAACAATAAACAATTTTATCTGCATACGCCGATCATATCTACAACGAATGGCAGCGCAACTTTTCCTCAACTCTCTTTACGAACAAACTTATCAATTGATACATTGCTTCAAAAATTCACCTCTCCACAGATGGTACCTATATGGAATTTACCAGAATTAATCAACAAATTAACTCGTATGGGCTTACCTACTCTGAGTTATCAAATTCATTTTTTTAAACAATTATTCAAACCAGCTGCAATGTCAGCAATGGTATTGTTGGCTTTTGGGTTTTTGAATTTTGATAACAGAACCTCTAAAATAAAAACTACTGCCTTTGCCCTCATCACAGGTGTTTTTACTTACTTCTCTTTAGAAATAACCTTGCGTATCTTGGTTTATGGAGGCCTTAACCCAATTTTTGCGACTTTACTACCGATTTTATTTATAATTCTAATCAGTAACTTTGTTATTTTACATTCTCAAGAATCCTGATATAATTCCTGCTTTATGATATATTATCAATTTAAGCAATATACCAATAATAATCTGTTTTAGAGGCACAATAATGATAAGGGGATTTTTAGAGTTTATGAACCGATTTTCAGCAGACATTGCTATAGATCTTGGAACGGCAAATACTCTTGTTTATGTAAAAGGCAAAGGAATAGTATTAAATGAACCTTCTGTAGTTGCTTTAATAGAACAAAATGGCACAAAAAAACCATATGCTTTCGGTCATGAAGCCAAGATGATGCTTGGAAGAACCCCTGCTGATATACAAGCTACAAGACCGTTACGAGATGGGGTGATTGCAGACTTCAAAGGAGCTGAAGAAATGATTAAGTATTTCATACGTTCAGTAACTGAAAGAAGATCATTTACAGGTCCTAGAATTATTGTGTGTGTACCATCTGGTTCCACACCAGTAGAAAGAAGAGCAATTCAAGAAGCAGCAGAAAGCGCTGGAGCAAGGGATGTTTTTTTAATTGAGGAACCCATGGCAGCTGCTATAGGAGCTGGGCTACCGGTAACAGAGCCAACAGGATCAATGATTGTAGATATTGGTGGTGGAACAACAGAAGTTGCCGTTTTATCTTTAGGCGGAATAGTTTATGCTCGATCAGTCAGAGTAGGTGGTGATAAAATGGACGAGTCTATCATTTCATATATTAGAAGAAATTATAATTTATTAATTGGTGAATCAACAGCAGAAAAAATAAAAAAACAAATTGGTACTGCTTATGTAGTACCAGGTAGTGTACTACGAGAAATGGAAATCAAAGGTCGTGACTTAATTAATGGTATACCAAAAGAAATGTTGTTAAACGAACAACAAATCTCTGAAAGTCTAGTAGAGCCTATTAGTCAGATAGTTGAAGCAATAAAAACAGCCCTTGAGTGCACTCCTCCTGAATTATCATCTGATATTGTAGATAAAGGAATAGTAATGACAGGAGGTGGTTCTTTACTTAATAATTTAGATTATGTACTCAGAGATGCTACAAAATTACCAGTGTTTGTAGCAGATCAAGCCTTAGCTTGTGTAGCTCTTGGAACTGGAAGAGTTTTAGAAGATTTTTCAAAATTAAAGCATGTGTTATTTAAACAAGACTAAAGATGGCAATCACTGCAAATAGAATAAGAAATAAAAATTACTCAATAGAATTGGCAAAACTAGTCTTGTTCTTGTTAAGAAAGTTTTGCATTATGTTTCTAATTTGTGCTTGCTCATATTTGTTGTATTTTCCTATTCCTAGTATATCTAGATTATCTTTAGAAGCATATGGGGTAATCTTATCAGTTGGATCTTTAGTGTCAGATAGTTTTGTAGATAATATTAAATTATTAAATTATAGATTGTCTTATTTTAGAAACTTAGAAGCAGAAAATATCAAATTAAAGATACAATTATCTAATATGTCTAATTTAGAAAAAGTAACAACGGCTACTTTATCTGAAAATAGGCAATTAAGAAAATTGTTAAAAGTTATCGATAATTTAGAGTATAATTATATTACGGCAAGACTACTAGGAGTAACCATAACACCTTTTTCTAGTTCTGCAATAATTGAGATTGGTGATAACGATAAAGTTAAAATAAATGATTTAATAACAAATCAAGATGGTCTTATTGGTAGGGTTGTAAATATAAGTAGTAATTATTCTTCAATAATGCTATTAAACGATCCTAATTCTAGAGTCCCAATTGTTACATCAACTTCTAGGGCAAGAGGTATTCTTGCAAAGAAAGGAGATAATATGTTATTAATTTATTTGCCAGAAGAACATAATGTAAAAATAGGAGAGTTAGTATATACCTCAGGAGATGGTAAAGTTTATCCTTATGGTCTCTTAGTTGGAAAAGTTAAGAAAATCACAAATGATGGTGTTTTTGTAGAATTAAGCGCAAATTTAAATAAAATAGAATTTGTTACTGTAACGTCAAGGTAAAAAAGGCGAAGTTAATGATCAGAACCGTTTAAAACCAAAGCGATTTCTTATACAATCCTTTGTTTTTAGAAACAAGTTAACAAATAGAAGTGCATCAAGAACTAAAATATAAAGCAGAAAATATCAAAAGCGACATGAGGAAATCTGTAATAAATGACGTATATAAAACAAATGTTAAAGTCAGCTTCTAAATGTTAATTTATAAAAAATATATTGCAAAAGCTATCTTTTATCCTTTTATAGCATTAAGTTTTATATTAACTAGTCTAGTGTGGATTACACAAATACTAAAATTGTTATATTTGTTAGATAAAGGCATCGATTCTATTGACTTCCTAAAACTAGTTGTATTGATATTACCTTCCCTTTTTTTTATGATATCACCATTAATCTCTGTGATAGCCGTAATATATGTTTATAATAACTTACAAGAAGAAAGGCAATTAATTATACTTAGGGCAAGTGGCCTTAACAATTTTGCTATAGCAAAACCTGCTCTTATAGTTGCTACTTTTATAACTTTGGTTTCTTATTATGTCTCTTTATATTTAACCCCTTTATCTTATAGTAAATTAAAATACGAACTTAGTGATTTTCGTGAAAATTATGTATCAAATATTATAACTGAAAAGACGTTTAATCAGCTGTCAAAATATATTACGATTTACGTTGAAGAAAAAAATAGTAACGGTAGTTTGAATGGTATAGTTTTATTTGATAATAAAGTTTCTACAAATCATACTGTACTCTTTGCTAAAACTGCTAAAGTAGTTATGCATGGTACGATACCATTATTTCAGCTGCAAGATGGTTTTAAACAATCTTTTGATGAGAACAATAATATAACAAAACTATATTTTGATAGTTTATTGATAGAGTTTCAAAAAAATGATTCTGTAAGTGAAGATCACAACAAAACTAGTCTTGAACTTTATATACATGAAATGTTGTGGCCGGATGATAAGTTTTCAGAAGAAAAAAAAATGAGACTGATAGTAGATGCTCACCAAAGATTAATTTGGCCTTTGTTCAATTATTGCCTGGTCTTTTTAGCGTTAAGTATGTTTTTGAGTAAAAACCATCATAGAGGAACAAATATAAATCAAATTATTTGCACTTTTGCTCCTTTGCTTATAGTGACTTACTTTCACTTTTCTTTACAAAAAATTGCTTATCAAGAACCTTTATATATTTTTGCCTGTTACCTCAATATATTTTTTTGTATAGTTTTCAGCATTTGGCAAACTAAGAAAACAACAATATGATTTTTAAAGATTTACCTACGTTTTTACAGTATTTGGAAAAGCACTCTCATTTAAAAAGAATCAAAGAAATAGTTTCAACAAATCTTGAAATAACAGAAATTAGCAGAAGATTTCTACATGCTAATGGGCCTGCTTTGTATTTTGAAAATGTAATAAAAGAAGATGGCACTAAATCTTCTTTTCCAGTTGTAACTAATTTATATGCACATCCAGAAAGAATCAGCATGGCACTTGGTTTAAGATCTCAAACAGAGCTTAGAGAACTTGGGAAATTATTAGCATTTTTAAAAAATCCTGAGCCTCCCGCTTCTATTAAAGAAACAATTTCTATGCTACCACTAGCAAAAAGAATAATATCAATGTCGCCTAAAAATGTAAAAAAAGCAGCTTGCCAAGAAATAGTTATTATGGAACCTGATTTGAATATTTTACCTATTCAAAAATGCTGGCCATCTGACGTTAGCCCTTTAATTACTTGGCCGTTAATTGTTACAAAAGGTACTGGTAATGACAAAACAGATAATTATAATCTTGGTATATATCGTTTACAGCCAGTAGAAAAGAACAAACTGATAATACGTTGGCTTAAAATGAGAGGTGGAGCTGCTCATCATTCTAAATGGAAGAATCTAAAGGAACCAATGCCAGTCGCTGCTATTATTGGGGCAAACCCTGCTGTGACATTATCTGCTGTTATGCCAATTCCAAATACAATGTCTGAGTATAATTTTGCGGGATTATTGCAAAGTAAATCCATAGAGTTAGTTCAATGCAAAACTATTGACTTAAAAGTACCAGCTAACGCTGAAATTATCTTGGAAGGTCATGTAAGTTTAGAAGAATACTTACCTGAAGGGCCGTTTGGTGACCATACTGGTTATTATAATGATGTTGAGTTATTTCCAGTATTTACAATCAAAGCAATAACAATGCGTAAAAATCCTGTTTATCTTAGCACTTATACTGGAAAACCACCAGATGAACCATCTATACTAGGAGCCGCCTTAAATGAGATATTTATTCCTATAATTCAAGCTCAGTTTCCAGAAATAGTCGATTTTTGGCTTCCTCCAGAAGGGTGTTCTTATAGAATTGGTATTGTTTCTATTAAAAAAACTTACCCTGGTCAAGCAAAACGTATAATGATGGGAATATGGTCTTTCCTACAACAATTTATGTATACAAAATATATCATTATCGTTGATGATGATATAGATGTAAGGGATTGGAGTGAAGTGATGTGGGCTATTTCCACCAGAACTGATGCAAAACGTGATTGTAGTTTTGTTGAAAACTCGCCAATTGATTATTTAGATTTTGCCTCTCCACTTTCTGGTTTAGGGAGTAAATTAGGAATTGATGCTACAAATAAGATTTCTCCAGAAACTTCTAGAAATTGGGGGGAAAAGATTCAAATGGATAAAGAAATCATAAAAAAAATTGATAAGATCTGGCCTTTTTTATAACCATATCAATTTACTAATAATAGACTTAATTTTGATTTATGAACTTGACGCTACTATACACGACATTACTAACTTTAGGATTATAATAATTATATGAATTCAAAAAAAACTCTAGACCCATTAACAAACTTTTGTTATAAGAGGTAGAGCAAATTTATTGTATAAAAAAAATATCTTTTTTAAGATAGTTTTTTTATGATTTTGTTATTCCTCGGTAGCTCAGTGGTAGAGCAAACGGCTGTTAACCGTTCGGTCGCTGGTTCGAATCCGGCCCGAGGAGCCATCTTTGATTATTCTTCTATAGATTCTACAGATATCACTTCAGGAACATAATGCTGAAGCATTGATTCAATGCCGTTTTTAAGAGTAATGCTAGCACTTGGGCATCCTGAACATGCTCCTTGTAATTGCAAGTAAACTATACCCTCTTTAAACCCTTTGTATATTATATCTCCACCGTCCATAGCTACAGAAGGTCTGACCCGAGTTTCTATAATTTCAATGATTTGCTTTTCAATCTCTGATTCTCCTTCAGTATTAGTTTGAGTCACTATATTTTTAGCTTTATCAAAGATAGGTAATCCAGATACCAAATGATCCATTATAACCATTAATATTTCTGGTTTTAACAATTTCCAATCAGATGTATCAATTTTTGTTACTGTAATAAAATCAGCTCCAAAAAAAACTGCCTTGATATCGCTAATATTATAGATCTTTACGGCTAGAGAACTTTTTGCTTTTGCTTCATTAAAATTATTAAAAAATACTGGATCAGAACTTATCTCCATGCCAGGAAGAAATTTTATAGCATTAGGGTTAGGTGTTTCTTCAGTTTGAATAAACATATGATAAACCTCAAAGATTATTTATTATTATTTAGACTATATTATTAGGACATTATATTATATTTTTCTTAGATCGACTAATTTTTAAAAATAATAGCGCAGAAATAACAAAAAGACTAATCCCCACTAGATCTTGGCCAAAGTCACTAAGTCCAATCGGAATAGCTAGAATATTTGAGTCCTTATACAAAGCAAAAGGTATACTCAGTGTTGCCCCCATTATAGCTTCTCCTGCAATGAAGCCTGACGCAATCATCACACCATTTTCTTGTATAGCATCTGATTTTTTTCCTCTTGATACCATATAACGTAATACCCCCCCACAAAAAAATGCTATTGAAATGCCTATAGGTAAATAAAACCCTGCTGCAAAAGTCATTACTGGTAATCTTAGTTTTTTAAAACATTTAGAAAGCACCAGATCAATAAGAATTACAACTATAGCAATCCCTATTCCACTATTAATTAATTCCCAAGGAAGTTTATCTGTAAATAACCCCTTTGTTACTGATGAAATAAGAGTAGCTTGTGGTGCGGACAGTACTTTTGATGGATTCATGTCAGGACGTGGTAACATGTCACCAATACCATAGGCTTCAAACATAGTTTGAAGTACAAAAGGAGTGGTAATAACTGATGCTATAATTCCTATGATAAGTACCAATTGTTGTTTCCATGGTGTTGATCCAACTAAGTATCCAGTTTTCAAATCTTGCATATTATCGCCACCAAGAACCATTACAGCTCCTATAACAGATGTAAAAATCAAAGTTATACCAATCATTGTTAAATCTGATATATAGCCTCCACCATCAATAAGTAATATTGGAGATGCAATAGAAGCAAACAGTATAATAGTTGCCAAAGATAATCCAGAAGCTGGTAAAGAAGTAGTACCTAAAATTCCAACAAGTTGAGATGCAACAGAAGACATGATGAAACCAACAACAATAACTGCAACGGCCGTAAAACTAGAAATAGCAATTTTATACCAGCAACTAAAACTAGTGCTACCAAGGGTATAGTAAAAGAACATACCAATAAAAATTGATATTAAAATTATACCTGTAATAAATATAAAAGTAGGGATATCTTTTTCTGTTCTAAGACGTCCTGATAATGCTATCTGAGTTGAGCCTGCAATACCAAGAATTACAGCTTTTTTGATTGTAGGTAATATTGCCATTAATGACCATAATGATCCAGCTATCATAACACCTACAGCTATGTAGCGTAGATATTGCTTCTGCAACAGTACTAAAGACGATACCACATCAATAGAAGCAATTTCATCACTGTAGATTAACCCTAAATATGGAAGAACTATAAAATTTGCCATTAATGCACCAATCAACATTATTGAACTACTTCCTAATCCTATAATGTAACCAGCCCCAATAGATAGAGGGGATAGAGCAATGCTTGCACCAATAACAGTGCCAAATGATTTTGCTCCATAGATTACAAAATCCGAGCCTATTTTGAATCCACCTTGCGCTAGAGCAATGAATGCTGATATAAAAGAACCTTTAAGTAGCAAAGATGTTGCATGGCCCTTAGTTTCACCTGAAATAAGAACTTCTGCAACAGCAATCCCCTCGGGATACGGCATCTTTTCTTCTACAATCATAATATTACGCAAAGGGATAGACATAAAAACCCCAAGTATGCCGCCAAGACCTAGTATCAACATTGTATCTAAATATCTAAATTCTTGCCAGTATCCAGATAATAAAATTGCCGTGATACAGAACGCTGCCATAGCTGCAACACTCTCCCCAGCAGAAGCAATGGTTTGTACTATGACATTTTCTAATATAGTAGTTTTTTTAAATGCTTTAAATATCATCAATGAAAGTAATGCAGCTGGAATAGAAGCTGCAACTGTACGGGCAAATTTTAGGCCTATATACAAGCTAGACATAGTGAAAATTATTGCTAGAATAACTCCTACTACTACAGCTTTTATCGTTACTTCTGGTAATGCTATTTGCCCTTTAATATATGGAACATGTTTATCTTTATCGAGGATCTTCATAATTTTTATAAACCTAATTCTTGAACTTACAAAGTATAATTTTTTCTTATATTAAATTATTATGTTAAGCTTTCTTTGCCATCCTTTTTCTCTCCGTCGGATCAAGATACATTTTTCTTAATCTAATTGATTTTGGAGTAACTTCAACCCTTTCGTCATCTTGAATATAGGCAATAGCTTGTTCTAATGACATTAAACGAGGGGGGGTTAAACGCACAGCTTCATCTTTACTTGTTGTTCTCATATTAGTGAGTTGTTTTGACTTGAGGGGATTCACTTCTAAATCGTTATCACGTGTATGCTCCCCAATAATCATTCCCTTATATACAGGGATTCCAGGTGTAATGAACATCTGTCCCCTATCTTCAAGTTGCCATAATCCATAAGCTACAGAATCCCCATCTTCTGTAGAGATTAACACACCGTTTCTTCTACCTTCGATTTTACCACAATGAGCTCCGTAAGAGTGGTATATTCTGCTCATAATACCAGTGCCACGAGTTTCCGTTAAGAATGGCCCATGGTAACCTATTAACCCTCTTGATGGTGCAATGAATAGAAGACGTGTCTTACCAGCTCCAGTAGAACGCATATCAATCATTTGGCCTTTGCGAAGATTCATTGCTTCAACCACTGATCCTACATATTCAGAATCAACATCAATCTGCACCTCTTCCATAGGTTCTTGACGCTCACCTGTTTTTTCATCTGTCTTATATAATACAGTTGGACGACTAATAGAAAGTTCAAAACCTTCTCTTCTCATAGTTTCAATTAATACACCCATTTGCAACTCTCCGCGACCAGCAACTGCAAAAGAATCTGTTTGTTCAGTTTCTGAAATACTAATAGCAACATTACCTTCAGCCTCTTTTAGTAATCTTGCTCTTAAAACTCTAGAAGTTAATTTATCTCCTTCACGTCCAGCTAAAGGTGAGTCATTAATAGAAAATATCATTGCAAGAGTTGGTGGGTCTATAGGTTGGGCTTCAAGTGGATTTAAAACTTCTGGAACACAAATTGTATCTGCAACACTGGCAATTTCAAGCCCAGCAATGGCAATGATGTCACCAGCCACAGCACTTTGTACAGGAACCCTATCTAACCCTTTAAAACTGAGCATTTTAGTAATTCTACCGCTCTCAATAACTTTGCCATCAATATTCATCACTTTGATAGGAGCGTTAATTTTTGCTGTACCAGTTTCAATTCTACCAGTTAAAATTCTTCCTAAATATGAATCATATTCTCTTGTAGTAACGATCATTGAAAAAGGCGCATCAGGTTCTGATTTAGGTTTCTGAACGTATTTTAGAATAGTATCGAATAAATCAGATACATTTTCACGTGGACCACTTAAATCATGCACTGCCCAACCGCTTCTGCCCGAAGCATAAATAATAGGAAAATCCAGCTGATCATTAGTAGCATCTAAAGACATAAATAACTCAAAGACTTCATCTAAAACTTCAGTTTCTCTTGCATCGCTACGATCAATTTTATTGATTACAACGATAGGTTTTAAACCAATTTTTAAAGCTTTTCCAAGGACAAATTTTGTCTGAGGCATCGGCCCTTCTGCTGCATCAACTAATAAGACTACTCCATCTACCATAGATAAAATACGTTCAACTTCACCGCCAAAATCTGCGTGACCTGGAGTATCTATAATATTAATTTTCGTTTCATTCCAATTAACAGAAGTACATTTTGCTAAAATTGTGATACCACGCTCTTTTTCTAAATCATTTGAGTCCATAGCTCTTTCGGCCACTTCTTGATTGTCTCGGAACAATCCACTTTGTCTTAGCATTGTGTCTATAAGTGTTGTCTTGCCGTGATCAACGTGCGCTATAATCGCCACGTTTCTAATATGAGAGGACATGTTTTCTATTTATTATTAGTTTATAAAATTTGTATTAATGTAAACATTTTTTTACTAAAAGTCTACAAATTCTTTAAAACATGTGTATATGGCTGACATCAAAACTCTAACTCTGGCTACTTTAACAAAGTTAGAGAGGTAAGAATAAATCCATACTCACCTATAGTTTTATAATATTTCTACTATGTTAGTTTCGCAGTTTAGCTCAGCGTTACTTCGTGAAAGTTTATCTTGACAAACAAAAAACTGCTAGCTATATCAATAATTAATACTTATGAAGCATTTATATATTTTGATCAAAGAGTTAATACATAGCTAAAGCAAGAAAAGATCTATCATTAAAAAAGCAAGGAGAAGCTATTGAACAAGCTGGAAAATTTTATCATCAGGGAAATTTCCAACGTTGTGCTGAACTCTTAGTAAGTACTTCCTCTGATTCATTAATTGCTCCAATCGATATTTTAACTAAAATAATTTTTTGCAGATATCAGTCTACCGTTAAAGAAACTCAAGCAATATCTGGAAGAAAAATTGCAATGCTACAATCTGAAGTTCCTTACAACCAACATTTGATGCTTGTTTTAATTAAAGAAATTAAAGACTGCCCTAAAGAAAAAATCGGATTATTTTTAGCACAAGCGAAATCAGAAAATGCTCAAGCAGTAGTAAAAACAAGAATGAAATCAAAGAACAAAAAGTCAAAATATAAAAACACTATATTAGTATAAGTAAGTTTAAGAGATCAAGCGGCAAACCTGAATAATGTAATTTCGTATAAAAATAAAGTTCTTTTAATGAAGTGCAAAACATTACAATTAATCTGACAGTTTGTTACTTATCTTACGGTTGAATCTTGTCAGATAAGTGTTAAGTACCATGGATCTGACACTCGATAATATCACTTGGGATATTTTTCTCCAAAGCAATATGTTTTGAACTAAGGTAATAGCTGCAATCGTGCATCGATAAAATTTGAAATAGCAGCAAATACAGTACGAAATTGGTACAAGAGATATAAATCATAGGGGAATTATTTAGCAAAAAAGGAAGAAGCTCACATCAAGATGTATTTTTATATGTAACTTCGAATCCAGATTTTATTTTATCAGAATATGGGAGAGCATTTTAATATGAGTGCAACAGGTGCTCATTATTGGCTAAAGAAACTAGGGTATAGCTATAAAAAAGACTTTACCTACGTGGAGCCCATGAAGCAAAACGAAAAGAATACAAAGACGCAATAAAAGATATTAGCTCAGAGGAGATTTTATATATTGATGAAAGTGGTATAGAAGAAAGAA
>JBGCEX010000029.1:0-11535 GCA_045106635.1 Rickettsiaceae bacterium
GTACTTTTCCAAGCATTCTTGGGTCAGTAATTTCTTCTATCATTGTTAATATCTTCATCTTTTACAGCTGCATAAAAGAATCAATTATTATCTTAATATTACATTAATTGCTAATACTAAATTTCATGCAATCGCCCTGTAATGAGGCTACTATTACAATATACTGTGTCCCCCACTGTCTTTGTCCGTATTAACGGTGGAAGCAAAAACTCTTTATTAGTAATATAAAAATTACCTTTTATATTATTAATATTTTGATTTTTTAGCGATAAAACCAATGTTTCTAAATCTTGCGTAGAGAATTCTGGATCATGAATATCTAGATAATAATCTTTATTACGTTTTAAAATTGAGCTATCAAATTTATAGTCTCCACCTAATTCTTCAAGAAGAGTAACAAGAGTAATAAATTTAAGACCACTAGCAAAAGTAAAATAACGATCAGTATTTTGCTGATAAACAATAGTATTAGTATCTAAATTTTTGATTTTAATTCCAATATTAATACTTGGATCAGTTTTTTTTATTAAATCTTTTATCTTATCAGCTTTTAATGACGCAAAAGATGGTATAGAAAATAATAATATTATTAATAAAATAAGCTTTTTCATATTTATGGACTATTAGTTTTGGTTAATTTATATACTCGAGGCATATTTTTTTTGTTAATTTCTGTAGTTTCTCTACCTTTTTAATCAAATAAAGAAGTTGCTCCTCAGTGATTTTATAATCATCATTATATCTAGCTTCAATATATGCTTTCATAAGCAATTCAAAGCATTTTCTTTGTTCTTGCGTTTGGTATGGAAACACTCCAAATAATTCATGATTATAACTCCTAGTCATTTGACTAAGTCTCATTATATCATGCAATTTGGGTTTATAACCTGAGAAAACCAGAAGAATAGCAGTGTAAAAACTCTCTGTAGCTTGATGGAGTTCAAAAGCAGCTTTATTAAAATTATTCCTTCCTAAAGCATTATGAGTATCTATAAAAAATTCACTACCTCTTTTAAACCAATTATTATAATCTTTCTGTGCTACCTCTCTTCTCTCTTCCCAAGGTAAATTTTTAGCTTCTGAGAGCATAAACTCACCATTATCATATAAAAGCACACCCTCCTTTTTGATATCAGAGAAAAAATAATGCCCCTGTTCTAAATACTTATTTACGGCAATAATAGATTCTAGCACAATAGTTACGCATGGTTCTTTCAACACAAAAGAGCCATCTAGGCCTTTTTTCTCTAGCCTTCTTTTTATACTATCTTCCGTTCGAAAACGCATAGATCCACCACCATACTTACCTTTGACTATAACCATAATATCAAAGTCACTTTGATATTCATATGTAATATGACCTATCTTGTGTTCATCTTGCACCCAGTCGCCCCTTGCATATGAGCCAAAAAGAATAATCATGGCTATTTTAGCCTTAGCGACTCCTAAGATTTCCTTCGTAATATTGTCTAGCCTTTCTTTAATAACAAGCGAACGCTCTGGTAACGTAGTCTTCATAATAATCTGTTATATTGTAAGATTAAGATTTTGCACCTGATTCTACAGCAAATTGCATCCTAGTTAAATTAAATTTCATTTCCCAATACAAAAACTACTAAAAATTTCACCTAAAATTTCGTCAACTGTTATAGCACCAGTAATGTTACTAAGATATCTTATAGTCATTCTGATATCTTCTGCAGCTAAAACAAGATCATTTTCAGGGTCAAAGCTACTTAAAGCGTCAAGAGCTTGTGACAATTGAGTTCTATGGCGCTCTCTGGTAATTTGAGGATTCTCTGAAGGGCTCGCAATTCGTTCAGCAATACAGCCAATACGCTCCATTAACTGATCAAGATTTTTACCAGTTTTAGCTGAAATATACAAAGCATTCTCATCTTTCTCTGAGTGAATTGAACATTCATCTATTTTATTAAAAACAACTATTGAATTATCATCAATAAAACTGACGAAAGGATCTACATCCAGGGCATCTTGTTCTAATAAATCATACATGATAATTTTAATATCAGAATCTTTCAAAACTTCCTTAGCTTTTTTTATACCAATTTGCTCTATTTCATCAAAGCTATGCTCTCTAATTCCAGCTGTATCTTGGATAATAATTGGATAACCACATATATCAAGATGCCCCTCTATTACATCTCGAGTGGTACCGGCAATATTTGAAACAATTGCAGCTTCTCTTTTTAACAAATAATTCATTAAACTTGATTTTCCAACGTTTGGTCTACCAACTATGGCTAATTTTAAACCGTTACGTAAGCGCTCTCCTCTATTATTATCTTTTAAATGACTAGATATTTCGTCACATAAATTCTTAACATTATCTTTTATATTTACAAGCACTTCATGGGGAATATCTTCATCAGGAAAATCAATATAAGCTTCAATTAATGACATGATCTTGAGAAGCTGAGCACGCCAATTTGTATATATCTTTTCTAGTCCTCCTCCTAGTTGTCTTATAGCTTGTCTGTGTTGCACCTCAGTTTCTGCATCAATAAGATCAGCTAACCCCTCAGCAGCCGTTAAATCAAACTTACCGTTTAAAAAGGCTCTTTTGGCAAACTCTCCAGCTTCTGCAAGTCTTAGATTATCCATAAGAAGAAATGACTGGGTAAGTAATTTCATTACTGATATACTACCATGAGCATGTATTTCAACTGATTCTTCACCAGTAAAACTTGAATCTGCATTAAAATACACTACCATCACTTCATCAATCTGAGTTCCAGTATTTGGATTAAAAATCTTACGAAAATACATTGTCCTAGGAAGCATTGAACCTATAGTACTACCTATTAATTTCTCTAAAATTAAAATGCTACTAGAACCAGAAATTCTATAAACCACAACTCCAGATTTTCCACTCCCTGAACATTGGGCAAAAATTGTACTCATTAATCTTCCTTAATCCTTGATAGATATTTACATTTCTTATATTATACGACTAACTGACATATTTTAAAGTTATTTGGGATAATTAATTACATATGAGTAATAATCAAAACAACAATTATCTATCTTTAAGCAAATTAAATTGTAGCATTGATGATTTTAGTACAGACATATTAGATCTTGTTAAAGCAAAAGATAAAGGGGATTTATACAAGAAGTTTGCCCAAAAATTCTTAACATATATTCCAATTGATTACAGATCAAAAGATAAATTGTCTTTGTTTGGTGATTTTACCAATGAGGCTTTTCAATTTTTTAAAAAAAGAACAAACAATGAAAGAAAAATTGAAATTTCTAAAACTAACTTTCAAAATAATAATGCTATTACTATACTAATCATCATAGAAAACAGACCATTTATTATTGATTCACTTAACTGCTTAACTTCTAGATTTGGTTTACAAGCTATTTTTACATTCCATCCTGTGGTTTTCTCAAAAAGAGACGCAAGCGGTAATTTAATTGATATTGTAGCTAATGGTGATGAAGCTTCAAGAGAATCACTAATATTTATTAAAGCTCTTGGAAAATTTAATGAAGAAACAATAAAAACACTCAAAACAGAAATTAATAGAATTATTGATCTTGTTGACTATACCTATAATTCTTGGCAAATACTTTTAAACAAACTAATTGGCATCACTACTGATATAGTACATCACAAAGATATTTATGAAGAAGCAGAGTTACCTGCCGAAGAAACTCTTGATTTCTTAAATTGGTTACAGAAAAATAATTTTACCTTTCTTGGTATGGCAGAATTTAATGCCTCTTCTCTTAAAATAACACATGAAAATGGTGTAAAAGATATTTGGCAAGATAACAAGAATGAACTAGATGCAATAATAGAATTTTCTAAAAGCGATTATTATTCTAATAAACTTGCCATGCTTGGTAAGCTAAATAAAATATCACCAGTACACCGTAATGCATTAGTAGACTATATTTTAATTAAGCATCTGAATAAAAACGGAGAATATGAATCTGGCACCATAATTTTTGGACTCTACGGAACTGCTATTTATTATCAATCTATAAAAAGTGTTCCAATTCTAAGAGGAAAAATGAATTATGTCTTAGATGAATCTGGATTTCCACTAAATAGCTATAATGCCAAAAAACTCAAAAATATTATTGAATCACTCCCACGTGATATTTTAATTCAAATTGGCGAAACCGATCTATACTGTATGTGCCTACATATGTTATCAAGTATGCTCAGTAAAAAATTAAAATTCTTTATTCAGCAAGATTGGTCTAGCTCTTTTGTAAATGTTATTATTTTCATGCCAAGAGAGCGTTTAACCCCTGAAGTATACAATGCTATAAGTAAATATTTAGCTGAAAAATTTGAAAGCGATATTATTACTGACAATATCACTGTTTTAGCACAAGATTTTGCTCACTTATTTGCAACTATTCCGATAAAAGATAAAGAAAAACTCAATTTTTCTTCAAAAGAAATCGAAAATGACCTAATAAAAATTAGCACCAACTGGTCAGATGCTTTACTAGAAAAATTATGTGAAGAATACGGAGAATATGATGGTGGTATTAAACATAAACAAATAGAATTAGCTTTTACCACTGAATATAAAAATAAGTTTAGTGCAGAAACTACTATTGAAGACATAGAATACTTAAACAAAGCATCAGATTCTAACAAAACAGTTTTTAATTTATTGCAAAAATCTCCTTCTGAATTTACCTTAAAAATCTACAGCTCATCTATTTACTTAACTCTTTCTGATACTCTTCCCGCTATTGAAAATTTAGGGTTCTCAGCTATTGACGAACAGAGCTTTGCTATAAAACCAACTTTAAAAATTAAACAAAGCTGGATTTATGAATTTACTCTTAAAAGTCAGACAAATATACAAATTCCATTTGCTAGTTTGAAAAAAAATATTGAAGCAGCTCTTGAAAAAGTAAAAGAAGGGGTTTTTTCAAGTGATTTGCTAAGCAAGTTACTTGTTATATCTGGAATAGACTGGACAAAAATTCATTTACTAAAAGCTCTCACAAATTATTTACACCAAACTGGAATACCCTATGAAAGAACATATGTTCAATCAACCTTGATAAAACACCATCAATTTACAAAACAGCTATTTGAACTTTTTGATTCATTGTTTAATCCTAAATCACACTCACAAAAACTAACAAAATCAATTACAAAAGAGCTTGTTAACTATCTTGATACAGTCTCAAATAGTACCGAAGATAAAGTTCTAAGAAATATGTATCAAACAATTTTATCAATTATTAGAACAAATTTTTACCAAACAAAAAACAATGAAGTAAAAAACTATATTTCATTTAAATTTAATTCTAGCAAAGTTCCAGATTTACCATTACCTAGACCTTATGCTGAAATTTTTATTTATTCTAATGAGTTTGAAGGAATACATCTTCGCGGGGGAAAAGTAGCTCGTGGTGGCATAAGATGGTCTAACAGAGGTGAAGATTATAGGGTCGAAGTATTAGGCTTAATGAAATCTCAAATGACTAAAAATACCGTTATAGTACCAGTCGGGTCCAAAGGATGTTTTTTTGTTAAACTTGAACAAGGTAGCTTATCTCGTGTAGCATATATGGAAAAAGTTGTCGAATGCTACAAGAATTTTTTAAGAGGTCTTTTAGATATAACTGATAATTTAGTAAATGGTAAGATTGTACAACCACCTAAAACCATAATTCATGACGATGAAAATCCATATTTAGTAGTAGCTGCTGATAAAGGAACAGCTACTTTTTCTGATTACGCAAATCAAATATCACAAGAATATAATTTCTGGCTTGGAGACGCATTTGCTTCGGGTGGATCAATTGGTTACGATCACAAAAAAATGGCTATTACTGCAAAAGGAGCTTGGATTTCTGCGCAATCCCATTTTTATGACATGGGGAAAAATATCCAATCAGAATCTTTTACTGTAGTCGGTATTGGCGATATGTCTGGTGATGTATTTGGCAATGGCATGCTTCTTTCAAAATATATAAAATTAATTGCAGCATTTAACCATATGCATATTTTTATAGATCCAACTCCTGATTGCAAATCAAGTTATAAAGAAAGGCAACGTTTATTTAACTTACCTGGCAGTAAATGGTCTGATTATAATCCAAAACTACTATCTATAGGCGGAGGAGTATTTGAAAGATCCGCAAAGATAATCCATTTATCAAAAGAAATACAAACTGTTTTAGATTTAAATGTTAATTCTATTACTCCAAGCGACTTAATAAAAGCAATTTTAAAAGCCAATATTGACTTATTATGGAATGGTGGAATAGGAACATATATAAAATCATCCTTAGAAAATAATATTGATATTGGTGATAAATCTAATGACGTCTTGCGTTGCGATGCTAAAGAAATACGTGCTAAAGTAATTTGCGAAGGTGGGAATCTTGGTGTTTCTCAACTTGGTAGAATTGAATATGCTATGCATGGAGGACGTATAAACACAGATTTTATTGATAATTCTGCTGGTGTTAGTTGCTCTGACCATGAAGTTAATATAAAAATCGCTTTAAATATGGCATTATCCTCTGGTAATTGCACAATAGAGGATCGTAATACACTTTTACAAGAAATGACAACTCAAGTTGAAAAATTAGTGCTAGTAGATAATTACAGCCAAAATCTAGCTCTTACTGTTGCGCAAAAAACTCCTGTTTTAAATATTGAACATTTTAGCCAATTAATACGCGAGCTAGAAAAAGAAAGTTTACTTAACAGAGAAGTTGAATTTTTACCAAAACTATCAGAAATCTCAAGAAGATCTGCTACTAAAGAAAAGTTAACAAGACCTGAACTTTCCATTTTACTATCCTATAGTAAAATGTCAGTAGAGAAACAACTTATCAATTCAAATATAGCAGATGATGAGTATTTTGAAAAATATTTGATCCAATATTTTCCACCATTAATGAGAACTAAATTGAATCATGAAATCATGACTCATCCTTTGAAAAAAGAAATTATAGTAACTATAATTGCAAATAAACTTGTTAATCAGCTTGGTGGCTCTTTAATCAATGCATTAAAAAAAGAAACTGGAGGAGAATTATCAGATATTGCAAAATCCCATGCTGTTATTTGCGAATTATTTAACCTTGATATCTTATGGCAAGCAGTAGAAAACCTTGATCAAACGATTAGTACAGAAATAAAAGTAGACATGTTTACGGATCTTGCTAAAATCATGCGCAGAGGCACTAGCTGGTTTATAAAAAATATAAAATCTCCTATTAATACTCTTCGAATAATAGAAGATTATAAAGACCAAACTCATAGAATAACGAGCTTAATGAATAAGCTTCAAGTGGGAGAAACTAAAACGAAATTCGTTCAAAAAATTATTAACTATCAACAAGCTGGCATCTCAAAAGACTTAGCAACTAGTATTGCTTCTCTTGAATTGTTGATTTCTACTTTTGATATAATTCACGTAGCTAAAATTACAAATTCTAAGGATGAAGATGTAGCAAACTTATATTTTAAAAGTGGTGATCTTTTAAACATAGATTGGCTTAGAAAGTCTTGTGAATTGCAAATAGATGATTCTTACTGGAATAGACTATCAATACAATCATTGAAAGATGATTTTTATGATAAGCAAAGACGTTTTGTTACAAAAATAATCAAAATCCATAAAAATAAAATTGATTTGTTAAGTTGGATTAATAACAACACTCAAAACACTAATATTTTTACTAATTTTGTAACAGAGTTAAAATCACAGGAAACTATTAATTTAAATATGCTTATATTAGCTAATAAAAAATTTGAATTATTCTTAAGAAAAATTAAGGAATAAACATGATTTCAAAACTAAAAGAAACAAGAGAAAAAGCTGGGTATACTATTGACGATGTTGCTGATAAACTAAATATCCGTAAACAATATCTAATAGCTCTTGAAGAAGAAGATTATGAATCTATTCCTGGTAAAATTTATATTGATGGTTATACAAAAATCTATTATGAGTTCTTGGGCATTAATTTACAAATAGAACAAAATGATGATTTATTACCTCTGTCTCAAGCAATAACTAGCACTGACCAAGACAACAATAGCAATAGTAGCAAATATAAAAAATATATACTTATTTGTTCTATTATTCTACTATTGTTCGTGGTAATATTATACAATTTCCTGAAATCTCATGACGAGATTCCTTTTATAACAAGCCAACCAAATAACCTAGATTATGGAAGTGAGCAAGAAACTTTTGATAGATCTTATAAAACAGATTAACTCTGACACAGAGAAGCTTATTTCAGAGTTAAATCTCAAAAATAAAGAACTTGAAGATTTAAGAATGCAAAACAAACATTTAAAAGAAAGTAGTTTAGCAACTCTTGATCAAATTAGAGAATATATTAAAGAGCTAGAACAAATAAGAACTCATTATGTCAATAGTAACAATAACTCTAAATAACAGAGATTTTAAATTATTTTGTCCAGAAGAAAATCATCAGGAACTATATTCTCTTGCTGAGAAATTAGATCTTGAAATAAACAAAATAAAACAAAATAACCCTTCAGCTTCTTTTGAACTTTTATTAGTTATGCTTGCACTCAACCTTGTGGACAACAAGCAGAAACAGATAAACATGGACGGAGGAGAAATACTGAAAGATGCTAACGAAGATTTCCAAATTGTACTATCTTCAATATTTGATGAATTAAAAATAGTTGCAGATAAATTAGAAAAATGTTAAAAATAACATATAGGAACTGCTTGGTACGTCAGGATAGATAAAAAACTCCCAGGGCATAAGCATTTTAAAGGGATTGGTCACTTGCGTCGTCGTGGCGATGTAACTACCAAACCCACCTTATCTAAAGTTCTCTGATGGTGGACTTTATCCAACGGCTACAGCGGTTCTTTATAACAAATAATTATCTGATCAGCCAACTTCACTACGTTTCCAACGTATTTGGCTAGTCATTTTTTCTGCTCCATTTGATCCAGATCTTTATTCAGCTTCTTAATTGAAATTATTAGGAAATACAATATAATTACTGCAAAATTTTAATCTAATGTGGAATCTTTATACATGAAAAAGTCTTTACTAATTTTAGCAATAACTATTTTTATCCAGAATACCTACGCTACAAATAATTGTTTTATTGTAAAAGAGGGAAATAAACTTGTTATACAGGAAGGAACATGTGATATGCGGCATGCACCTTGTTCTACCTTCAAAATTGCTATTAGTTTAATGGGTTATGAGGAAGGAATTCTTATTGATGAAAATCATCCTGAATTTCCATATAAAAAAGGGTACATAGACTGGCTTAAGCAATGGAAACAACCGCACAATCCTACTCTTTGGATAAAAAACAGTTGTGTTTGGTATTCTCAACTTATAACACAACAACTTGGTATGAATAAATTCAAAGAATATCTAATAAAATTTAATTATGGTAATAAAGATGGTTCTGGAGATAAAAACAACAATAATGGTTTAACAAACTCATGGCTTTCTAGCTTCTTAGAAATTTCACCTGAAGAACAAATTATATTTTTACAAAAACTTGTTGATGGCAAACTACCAGTAAGTTTGAAATCTATCGAAATGACAAAAAATATCTTATTTATCGAAGATTTACCATATGGTTGGAAACTTTATGGAAAAACCGGCTTTGGTTCAGTGCTCAATGAAGAGAAAACAAAAAAACTAGAAGATCGTAAGAATGAATGGTTTGTTGGGTGGGTCAAAAAAGATTACCGTATCATTGTTTTTGCAAATTATATTGAACATACAGATAAACATTATAACCCAATGAACAAAGAAGCTAAAACACAAGGAAAAGAAAAATTGATAGAACTAATAAAAAGTCTTTAATGTAAACTAAACTATAAGCAAGTTACATACAATTTATAATAGCAAAAATCATCTGGTGATCCTGGTTCTCAGTATAGCTAGGAAGAATTATTATCAAAAACAGTTCAAGATCGTCAAGTTAAAATTTGGCTAGGCAAGCTAGTGTAGAAAAAAGCATAAAATTATACTATCTTTCCTATTAAATATGCATGTACGGTGGTTATAGATGTCGTAGAACAAGAAATCGAACGACCTATGGCTTAGACTTTTCGTTCAGACACTAATTTAGTCAATTATCAACCATTAAGCCGCTTGGTAATTTCTTAATATTATTTAATTCTTATTAGACAATCTCCTTAATTATACATTATAATAACTTATTTATACTAGAAGAAAGGTAAAGCATTGAAAACTATCATTGAGGATAAGAAATCTAATTCTAGTAGCATCAAACCTGGTAATTTTTTTTCAAATATCTTGGAAAAAAAGCCCCAGCAATTGCTGCAGCATTTAAAAATACTGGCGTTAAGTCTGTTAGCTTTCAAAACAGTGGATACAGAGAAATTTGCATCGAAGCTCCTGCAGATTTTAAGAACACAGGTGTTACCTCTGTTGATTTTAGAACTAATAACACAACATTAGAAGATAGAATACAAGCTTTACGTATGATTCAAACTCAGCTAGATTATATAACGACATTTGGTATAGATCATTCTAAAAATAATAGTTTTATTGATCAACTACATTATCCATCACGCTTGATTTACGAAAAATTAAACCATACACTTCCAGATAATATTCTTGCATTAACAGGGGAGTATATTACATTAGAAATAATGTAGATTCTAAGCTGTGAAGCTTTGCACTTAATCTAACAATTCATGACGAGCAATTTCAAATATGCCCTGCAGATTAGTGTCTTTAGTATAACCGTGGGTAAAATTATACAAATGGGATGAATCGTCCATCTGATGGGCTTTGTTTCTTCACCTCCTACTTTCCCTATTTTGCTAAAATTTAGGCGCAACGATAGCTTTGAGTTATACCTAATGAAGTCACTTTATTCAGAATTCCAGAACCAATCATAGCCTCTACTTTTTGTCTAGAAATAGCACATCATCAGGGATTGCAATAACTTGCTTATGAAACTTTCAATATAAACTAAATTCTTGTGATAATAATAAATTTTGAGCAAAAGCAAAATTAAAATCCCAATAATCACCGTCATTACGATCCTCAAAAAATTCAATTTTGCAAATCAAGCGAGCACGTACTATTGGAAAGTAATCACGCTGATCTTCTGGTTTACAATTATTTTTTAAATAGAATATTGCAACTAATGCTTTTGGATTGAAGCTTTGTTCAAAGCAACAAATGTCCTTTACAGGGACTGAGGTTTTTAAGATAATTTGAGGAAAGTTTCATCCCATCTGGTGTGGAGTTTGTGACAATAAAAGTAAACAATCTCTGGACTATTACCCTTATTTACTATATTGTCATTCAACTTACCTTAAACTTCATAATTTATCTAATCTCTCTTAAACTGATACAAATATTAAAACAGACGATCAAGAATATTCTCTGAAAAAGCAAATATTATATTAACTCTCAAGTTAAAGGTACTATGTGACTAATAAAAAGATACAAATATGTGATGCAATTATTCACCCAGGTGAAACTGTAAATTTGGCAATGCCTATGCCTCAACAA
>JBGCEX010000003.1:0-6135 GCA_045106635.1 Rickettsiaceae bacterium
CAATAGCTTGATCTATTACCGCTTCCTCTATTTCTAGTGAAACTCTATTTTTTACAATTGGTTTCTTTCGACTAATTTCATGTAAAGCTGCCTCACCTCCGTTTTTATATAATTCTTTGAGACGGTAAAATGTATCTCGAGAATATCCATTACATTGCATGCTTGGCTTACGTTCCTAGTCGTTTTACTAATTCTAGCAGTCCTAATTTGGCTTGATAATTTTATCTAATTGAGTCATCATTTAATCTCTTGTTAAAATGGTTAACTTTAGATGTATAACTTTTATACATTCTATACCTATTTTTACCAAACTGTCAGATTAAATTCGAAGCTTTGCAATAAGATTATCTCTTGATTTGTACAAATATAGAGCTTTTATATACTAGCTCTCCAGTTAATGCCTTCACCTATTTATTTACAGGATTGATTAGTTATCAAATTCGTACTAATAAACCTTCATTAAATTACAGGATCTTTCGATAAATATCGGTTTTATTAACTTGATACCTACTACCAACATTATCATCCACTTTTTATTAGTTCTCTTTTATTCCTAGCAAATAAGTTGATTTGAAAATCAATAAAATCACTATTTTTCAAGGATTTTGCTAGAGTGTTTGCTTGTAACAGAATTTTTAAATCACGAGCAAGGTCAGCGAAAAAAAACACTGGTTCACCGCTTTGTTTTGTACCAAGTATTTCTCCACCACCTCGTAAAATTAAATCCTGTTCAGCAATATAAAATCCATCATTACTTTCACGCATTATTTTAAGCCTTTCTCTAGCAATCTTAGATAGTCTTTTTGGATTATACATTAGTAAGCAATATGATTGCCTACTTCCGCGCCCCACCCTGCCTCTTAACTGATGAAGTTGTGCAAGACCAAAATTTTCAGCATTTTCAATGATAATTAAGTTACTGTCAGGAACATCAATGCCGACTTCAATCACTGTTGTTGCAACTAAAATACGAGCTACTCCCTCTTTGAATTCCTGCATAAGTTGATCTTTAACCGTGGCTTTCATCTTACCATGAAGCATTGAAACCTGATCAGGATATACTTTATCTAATTCTGCAAAACGTGCTGTAACATCTGAAAAAACTACTGAATCAGAATTATCTTCACTAGCAAAAATTGTTTTTAGCGTTTCATCTGACTGATCAATCAAAGGACAAACCCAGTAAATTTTTTCTCTCATTTGTAATTTTTTATCCAATGATTTAATAACTTCTGATTTTTTTTCATTAGATATTATAGAGGTGATTACGGGCAAACGATCACGAGGTTTTGTTTTTAACTGTGAGACACTTATATCTCCAAACATAGTAAGGGTTAAGCTTCTTGGAATCGGGGTTGCCGTCATCACAAGCACATCAGGATTTGCAGCTTTTTTTATCAATTCTAATCTTTGCTCCACACCAAACCTGTGTTGCTCATCAATAACTATATAACCCAGATTTTTAAACTCCACTCCTTTTTGAAACAAAGCATGAGTGCCAATTAAAATATCAATCTTACTATTAGCTAAATCTTCTTTTATTTGTTTTTGTCGCTTTGCAGAAGTTTTCCCAGTTAATAACTCAACTTTAATAACAGTATCTTCTAGGGCTTTACAAAAAAATTGATAATGTTGCATGGCCAGCAAATCAGTTGGTGCCATCAAGCAACACTGTGCAGCTGAGCTTACAACATTCAAAATAGTTAAAAGTGCAACCAAAGTCTTGCCAGAACCTACGTCGCCTTGTAGCATTCTCATCATCTGAATATCAGACGATTGATCTTGTTCTATTTCTTTAATTACCTCTAATTGACCATGGGTTAGTTCAAAACCAAGTTTTGATAACACTAGTTCATGTGTGTTGTGTTTTGAAATAAAGGATCTGCCTCTATTTTTATGCTCTTGGGTTTTGAGTTTTATTAAAGATGCTTGGTTAGCAAATAACTCTTTTGCTGCGAGCTTGGCCACATTAAGGCCTATATTTATTTCAAGATCATTTTGTAGAGTTTGCTGATTAATTAAATGCAGATTTTTAATTTCATCTAGCAATTCATCTATATATTTTCTTTCTTCTAAGGATTCATTGGCAAAAGCTTTTCTTGTATTAAGAGAGCTTTCTAAAACAGTAATAGCATCTCTGATATAACCATATAACTGTTTATTTACTATTCCATAAGTTAGAGGATAAACTGGCATTATAGGAGTAATTAAATTCTTCTTAAATATAAATTCTGGATGACTTATCTGCAAAGAACGATCGAAAACCTCCACTTTTCCAGTAATAATATATTTCTGACTTATTCGAAGTTTACTAAAAATAAATGGATGAATTTTGTTAAAAAAAACTAAGATAATCGATCCAGTATCATTAGAAACTTTGATTTTTAAAGGGGTTCTTTTAGATGTTGGTCTTAACACATCATCTATCGTCACTTCTACTTGAATTAATTCACCATTTCTTACCCTTGATAAATCAGGGTTTATTTTAATAAGGTTATAACCAACTGGTTTATAAAAAACCAAATCTCTTAAATTATTAATCTTAAGTCGTTCTAAGGCTTTTTTTGCTGGTTCATTAATTTGTAAAAATGATGTAATGGACTGAAAAAATACATTATACATTATTTCTAGCTAATTGGTTTGTAGCGATCATAATAGCATGTTTTTTAGCATTTACTCTCAAATTTATAGAAAGAATTTCTTTTTCCATTTTACTTACATAGAAAGTTTTAGTTTTTGGAGGAGAGGAGTATCTTGGATGTTAGTATAGTATACTAAGGTGCTATAATTCTAATAGCTAAAATTTTTCTACTTACTTAGTTAAGATACATGACGATGCTTGAACTGAGGTAAAATAGAAATTTCTTTTATGAAACTGCTCCTTAAAAGAATATTTTCTTATATTTAATCCCTCTATTTGAGGAATATTCCTACCATAAGATGCCAAAAGAAATGTATTTTCCTTGTAATTAATTCCAACTATAATACCTGTATGTCCATGTCCTTGCTTACCAGGTTTTTGATCTTTTCTTTTTAACAATGAATCTATAAATTTAAACTCCCGAGTAGCAAAAATCATTCCTACTTTAAGGTCATTAATCGATTTAGCTTCAATAGATTCCAAAACACAGCCTAAAGCTTCATGCCTGTCGCTTCCTAGCCAGGTTGGATTAACTAGACCATATTTAAGTTGAGATCGATGTAAGTAAAGTAAATCTAGAGTGTTAAAATCAATCTCAATGGATAATAATTCTTTTAACCAAGTGGTACAGTCATAAAAATTGCCTCTTGATTTTACTAACTCTTCTACGCCTCTATTTCCTCCAAAAACATACCCATTGTTAGGTAAGGTAATCTCAAAATAATTTTCTAGAGCAAAGTCACTAAAAATTAACTTTTTATTACTGAATTCAGAAATAATTGGAAAAAATAAATTTTTAGGCAATTTAAAAATTTGTATAAAGTATTGGATATCTGTAGAATTAAATAACTCCGATTTAAATTCATGATTCAATAAAGTTATTGTTGCTAGTAATGCTGTTTTTACAAAAGTTGCTTCGCTTGTAGCCAAGCAATTTGAACCTTGGTTTCCTACTATTAAATAATTTTTATTATTTTCAGAGATATTTATAAGTAATGGGTATTTACCACTAATAATATCAAAAAAATGATCTTCTATTAATTTTTTTGAACCAGTAATTATCTCTATCATCTTATTATGGCTAAGAGAGTAGGGTATATAAAAAATTCTAGTTTTAGAAACATAATTAATTACTTTATTTAACTTTCTATAAAAATTTAATTCTGATTACAATCCATCTAAAATTTCTGCTTTAAGGTCATCTAAATTTTTTTGAGCAATAACTAATTTTAACTTCTTGTTCAAATATCTCAAGTAATGAAGATTCTTTTGTTCAAAATTATTCAATTCTACAAATACTTTTTTTACTAATAGATTTGTAGTAGAGGCTTCTTCATGTTGGAGATTCTTTAACTCTTGTTCATATATTGGAAGTAGTTCTATTTTCGGATCATTTAATTTTTTAATGCAAAGATAAGTAAAAATTAAAATTAACGTAATAATAGTTATTACGAAATATCTATTTGTTTTTTTATTAAATTTCATACTTTTGCTTTTAATGTATAGAATATTGCTAAAATTTTTCTAAAACTTCTATCCTAGACTGAATTGGTGGGTGAGTTGAAAAAATACCAAGAAATGATTTTTGATTGTCAAACATCATTTGTTGAATGTTGCTATCAATATCACCAATATGTGAATGGCCGGATATTTTGTTGAGTGCGCGTATAAGAGCTGGACTATTTTTAGTTAGCTCAACTGCGCCTGCATCAGCTAAATACTCTCTTCTTCTTGAAAGTGCCAGACGAATTAAAATTGAAAATAGATAACCAATAGCTGCAACAACAATTACTACTATAATAGCAACACCAGCATTCTTAGCTTTTTTGTTACCTCTACCTGTACTTCGTATAGCGCTTCTTACCATCATTTCAGATAATACGCTGATAATACCTACAAATACTATTGAAATTATCAGAAGTCTAACATCGCGATTTATAATATGAGTAAGTTCATGTGCAATAACAGTTTCTAGTTCGTCTTTGTCTAATTTTGTAATAAGACCTGTAGTTAACGTAATAGCATATGTCTTCTGGCTAATACCACTTGCATAGGCGTTGAGTACGGGAGAATCTATAATGAATAATTTCGGCATAGTAAGGCCACGGCTAATGCACAAATTTTCTAGAATATTATATATTTCAGGAGTTTCAGATCGCTCAGCTGGTCTTGCTTTTGTTTCTCTGTTAATCAGATTTTGATGCGAGAACCAAGCAATAGTAAACCATATACCAACACTACCAAAAACAACCCACCAATATTGTAATAACACTGAATTAGCTACGCTAGCTAATTCACCCCAAGATAGGCGATCTGCTATAGCTAGCTGAAAAGCAAATATTATTGTCCAAGACATAAAAGTAATAACAAGTGGAAAGCTAATCAGTAAAAATGCTGACTTTAAATTATTATTCCAAATGCTTGATTGTATACCTATATCGTGTTTCATACAAAACTAGAACTTAAGTTCAGGCGCTTTTTCAATAGATTCTCTTTGAGAATCTGGTACATCAAAGAATTCTTCTTGTTTAAAAGACATCATGCCAGCAATAATGTTTGAAGGGAATTGTTCGCATGCCGTATTATATTCATTGGTAGCATTATTAAAATAACGTCTTGCAGCAGCGAGTTTATTCTCAATATCAGATAATTCTTTCTGTAAATGCTGGAAATTACCATCTGCTTTAAGGTCTGGATAATTCTCCGCTACTGCAAAAAGATTCATCAATGAGCCACCTAAGGATGCTTCTGCCTGGGCTCTTCCTGCTATTCCAGAGCTAGGGTTTACCCTTGCGCGCATTTTTGTGACTTCTTCAAAAATTTTTGATTCATGAGCAGCGTAGCCTTTTACAGTGCTTACTAATTGCGGAACAAGATCTGATCTTTGTTTTAGTTGAACATCAATGTCAGAAAATGCATTCTTGCGGTTTTGACGGAGTTTTACTAGTCGATTATAAAATACAATTAGTAAGAATAACGTTCCGCCTACAATTAATGCAATTACCCACTCTATAGACATAAAATTCTCCATGACAAGTCTCTGAATAATTATTTATAATAGATTTTATGCTTTCTGTATATATTCAATTTATACTCGCTAAGTTAACTATAGAAGTTAATGACAAAAATGTTTATCTTACGACTTTACCATTACGGAAACTAATATGAAGTGATGTATTAAGAATGAAATCACTGAATTTACCATTTTGTATGAAACTTTAAAATTGTTCTTTGTAGAACACATACTAAGTGAGTTACTATATGTAACCCGAACTATGGATAAGAAAAAGAGCTGAACAGGTTAAGGTATTAGGGTATTCTGTGGTTTTCAACAAAATAAGATTACCCTAATGAATATAGATTACGATAGTTTGTTCTGTTTTGTCGATGATTTTTACAAAGGATTTGAACCATGGTATAAAAGATCTCTACTTACCTCTGACAAAAAAGAGAAATAGAGAGTGTAAGATGAGTTTATCAGAGATAATAACAAT
>JBGCEX010000030.1:0-3454 GCA_045106635.1 Rickettsiaceae bacterium
GGTAAGAGAGCTCTTATCAAAGAATCAGAATAGCTAAAAATAGCCTCTAATGTGTAAGTCCAGAGTCATCTCTTCCTTCTATTAAAGATTAGCTTTCTCCTTAATAGAACCATCTCAGTTTAACTGATCTGACATTTTTAAGATACATGTTGTAAGTTGCAAAATAAATAGTATTTACCTACTATTTATTTTGCAACTTACACAAAGTTTATCACAGAGTCGTTTTATAAGCTTTAACCCCCCTCTTTTCTTATACTAATTTCAACTCAAATTACTATAGTTAAGTATCTAGATTAACCCAAAGTCTAGATACTTAACTAAGTCCTACCTCGACCTACCTTCTCCAACACCTAAATCTATCTTAGCTTTTTCAGCAAGAACCTTTAATCCGCTTTCGATTATAGGTTTTTTTGCCGAGCCTTGACCCTTTGAAACTTGTTGGGCTGCATTGGCTATTTTTTCCATGTTACTCTTGGTAAACACTTCGTGATCGCCTACTTTTACTATTACACCTATTTTTGTTTTATCTCCATCAATAACTGCAGAATACAGTTTATTTAATTGCTCTTTTTTAGACGCTCCTTTAAGCAACCTTTCTTCAATAGGTGTTTCTTTACTCTTTCCCATTTGTTTTTGTAGAGCTCCTGCCACCCCCCAACTTTTTCTATCGAAGGAACAGTAGAAACATGATTATAGTCCTGATGATTCAGTGATACTTTCTTTTTAACAGCTCCTTCTCTTATCTGAGCAAGCAAGTCTTTTTTAGGCCCTCCTTTTGAAGCTAAATCCATAGGAGGAGGTGGTGGTGGCGATGGCGATGGTGGTTGTGGAACTGGACTGATTACTTCAGCCTCTTTAAATAAGCCCACTCCTTTTGAAGCTAAATCTATGGGTGAAGCGATGGCGATGGTAGAACTGGACTGATTACTTCAGCCTCTTTAGATAAGTCACTCCTTTTGAAGCCAAATCTATGGGTGAAGGTGAATCACCTAAGGATTGAGAACTCATTTCTTTTGAAATCACTTGTTCTGGTTGCGGAATCACTGGAGAGTCTTTACCTTTTCCCGGAATAGAGAATCTTTCTTGACTCTCGTTCCTAATTAAAGCACTCTTATCATTTAAATTACCTAATGTTTGAGCTAGTTTTTTCTTATCTTTTCCTTTAAAAATGTCACCAATAAAACTAGTAAGAGTAGAAAAAAAACCTTTTGATACTTTTTTGTGTTTTTCAACACCTTCAGAAAATTCATTCACAGCTCTAGTTGCTGCAAAACCTGAAATCCCTTTACTTGTAGCAGACGAAAGATCAGCTAGTCTATCTTTGAGTAACTTTATTTCTTCAAGTTCAATTTGATTTTCTGCAGTTTTTTTATTAACGTAATCAAGCGAAATTCCTCCAGGACTATTTTGTTCAAGGATTTCTTGGAGCTCCTGACCATAAGTACGAATTAGTTTCTCTTTTTGATCCAGCATTTGCATCGCATCAGATAATTTACCACCAGCTTTAAAAGCCTCTTGCAACCCTACAACTCCAGAATTTATTTTTAGTTCTTTTACGTAATTACCTAAACTCTTTCCCAAATCTTGGTATTCATTTAATGAAGACATACAAATACTCTTTAAATTTACAAATCGCTTAATTCTAGACTACCTATAATTAGGATCATGAGTCAACATTAAGATTAACAATCTATTAAATAAAAATGAATCATTAATTATAAGAATGACATTTTTGTTAAACCTCAATTTAGTTAACGCCCACACTGATTGAAATTTAATTTTACAGTGACTAAAATAAACTAAATGCAATTAACGTTGCAACTAATATAGTTTTATGCTCCACCAACTCTTAGAACATACTACTTATAGTTTTATTTAACTCACACTTAGTTTTCCCGCCTTCTTAAAATAATTCTGACTCTATCTTATCTTTCCACAGAAGCTTTTTTTTGTTTTTAGCTATTGCATCAGCTCTTTGCCTTCCTACCTGTATTTTTTCTGTTCTGTGCTGATTATGAGCCAATGTGCTTTTAGCTCCTTTTATTATAGATTGATCTGTACTCAGTAATTCTCCTGCACGAAAACGCGATGGTTCTTTATGTTGATTTAAAGGTTTCCCTTCCACTTGAATTTTAGAATGTTGAGGAGAAGCAACTACCACTTCTTTTTTTACGGCCACTTCTTTATTACCTCCAAAAATCCTCTGCCAGAAAGTAGGTTTTTTGGGCAATTGGAAATTAGAATGCGCTAATTCCTTACCTTTTTCTTTATTAAGACCAAGTTGTTTTCCACGTTGCTTAATATAACTTTCCAAATTTCCTTTGTGAGCATGTTTTTTAACATCTGTTTTTACCCACTCTAACTTACCATTCTTTTGCGCTATTCCCTTTGAGTTACCTAGCTCCGCATAAGTAGCTTTTATTTGATCCATTTGTTCTTTTGAAGGCTCTATACCTTTCTTTTTTCCTTCTATGACTTTATCAATTTCAACTTGCATTTGCATTAATTTAGCAACATCTTTCATTTGATTTTGGCTTTGTTGAGAAAACCTTTCTATATTGGAAAAAGCAGCTGCTATTGTCTGCTCGGCAGTTAATTTTGGATCAAGTTTAAATCCACTTACATTACTACTTATTGCATTTAAAGATTCTTTTAAATGCTTAATTCCTTTTTTATCGTTGTTTGCTTCCATAACATGAAGCAACTCGCTAAACTCTGCCTTTGCATCTTTTACTCCCTGTTTTAATCCCATTGATTGCGAAACTTCTTTTAAAGCATCTGCCATTTCCTGAGTTGGAATCATCCCAGGGTAATCACGCCAAAGTTTAGACTGAGAACCAATTTTATTATAACCAAAACCAGCAAGCTTCTCTCTGTTGATAAAATCCAAAACTTGATTGTTCTTATTTCTTACTTTCCCTCCAAAAAACTTAGGGGCATTTAGTAAATCATTAAAAGCATGGCCAAAATCTATTCTTGCAACTCGATCTTTTCCAGCTTTAGTAACTACAACAAAGTTACCAGGGTTAATATCATTATCTCCTGTGACTATAGAACCAGTAATTCCACGAGCTATATCTTTACGCAAAGCCGCATTTCCTTCTCCACTAATATCATACTCTCTCTTTTTTGGATTCACACCTCCCTTTTTTTTACTTCCATCAACAAACCTTATGTGTTTCTTACCAGTTAGTACAATTCCACTCTTTTCTTGAATAAAAGCATCAAGAGTTCTGACTTTATCTCCTTCTAAATATTTTGAAGCTACTGGAGTTCTTTTTTTGTTTTTATCGTATACCAAACTAACATCAGGAACCAGGGCGATTGCATGAAATTTAGAAGGTGTATATTAGGATATCATAGAGAATATATATTTAATATATTTCTAAAAATATTTTATTATCAGCTATTATTTTTATGTTTTGTTAGAAAAAATTCTTTTTATAACATCAAT
>JBGCEX010000031.1:0-16878 GCA_045106635.1 Rickettsiaceae bacterium
TGATGTTATAAAAAGAATTTTTTCTAACAAAACATAAAAATAATAGCTGATAATAAAATATTTTTAGAAATATATTAAATATATATTCTCTATGATATCCTAATATACACCTTCTAAATTTCATGCAATCGCCCTGGGTGTCATCGTCATCATCATCGCCAGGCTCAAGTTCAGGAATATCTTCTTCTGGAGGAGGGAGAGTTTCTATTTCTGGTTCTTGATTATTGGGGGCAGGAGGTGGTGGAATAAATTCTTCTTGTGCTTCTGCTTCAGAAACACCAGGAATAGTTGGCTTCTGCGTTATTAATATTGAATAACTGGTTGGTTTCTTGTGTAGTGTTATTTAAATTTAGGGTGTTATCTAGAGGTGTATTTGGAACAATTGTATTATTGTTTTGTTGGGAAGAATTTGTGTTTGAAGATTCTGCAATTGTTTCTATATCTGCATGTTTTGTTTTATGATCATCAAGTTCAAAAGTAGTGTTTGTAAATTTGACTTCACCAGTTTCTTCCGTGTTGCTGTCATAATGAGTTTTATCTTTTGTAGCGAGTAATTCTTCGCTATCAGCATCTTTATCAGTAGCTTTTAATTTATCAACATTAAGGTCTTTTTGATCAACTTTTTGAAGTCTATCGAAGCTATCAAAATACTCTCGATTTCCAAGTTTTGAATCTTTAGAATCATCACCTGATTTTCCTGCCATACATTATACCTAAACACAACTTAAAAACATGCATTGTTCTCCCATGTTAATAGATCTTTAGTTAATTATTTATTAATATAACATGTTGAACCAATGATAGAATGGTTGGTAACTAAAAATAGTCGATATATTTGTTATTTTTTATTTTTAAAAATACCTTGCTTTGAAAATTTTAAGATAGCAAACACCATTAACAAATTTGTCCAAATTTGTATTACCCATATTAAATTGATATAAGTAGGAGCTATGAGAAGTGTTATTGGTTGTAATAGTACAAAAATACCGCTAGCAAACATTGCAAGTCTAGTGCAAATCTTTATGGGAAGCTTGATAGACATAAAATTTGCAAGTAAATATATCATTATTATGATAAAACTTTTTTCAATAAATGTATTAAAAAAAATAAGTAAAGCAAGAATTGGAAATATTAGGTAAATAAGAACTTTGGGGACTTGATTGAAAAATTTTTCCAATAAGTATCTTAATACTTCTTGGGTAATAAGTTGGCTTTCATTTCCAAAAATTTGTTGGTAATCAATAGGGAAGCTATTTACATTGGTATTTTTTAAGTCAGTAAAAGAAAAAACCATATTTCTGCTTGCAAGAAGTATGGATACTTTAGCTCTGTCAGATTGTAACATTTTATTTTCAGGGTCTATTGCTGCAATAAGTTGATTATATATATTGCTTATGTATACAGGTTCAGGGTCTTCTAAAGATATTTTGCTTCCATCGTAGTTTAAATCAGGAAATTGTGACAATACATGATCTAAATTAACAACGTTTGGAGATATAGTCCCATAGGAAAAATATTGTTTAACATTGTCTAGATAATGTAATGTCACAATGCTACATAACAATGAGGAAATAAAAGAAATAGTTAAAATGTATTTTATTCCGTAACCATCGTAAGATGATATAATTTTTTGATAAAATTTAACAGAAGATATAGATAACCATAAATGGCTGAATATGGTGTTACACCATTTGAAGATTTTTGAGACTATAGTTGTCATATTAAATATTTTGTTTTAAGATCATGCGTAGTTTTTGTTTAAAACCACTTAAATTATCCTAAGAGTAATATAATGAAGTTAGAGAAAAATCAAAAGTTACTTTTGCAAGAGCTAAGTAATTGCATCAGAATTCTAACTGCTGATGCTGTTGAAGTCGCAAAATCTGGTCATCCAGGTATGCCACTTGGTATGGCAGATATAATGACTGTGCTTGCTTTTAATTTTTTAAAGTTTAATCCAAATCAACCAAAATGGTTCACTCGTGATAGATTAGTATTATCTGCTGGACATGGGTCGATGCTTCTTTATGCTTTTTATTACCTTACCGGATTCAAAGATTTTTCATTGAATGAAATTAAAACTTTTCGAACTTTAGGATCAAAAGCTGCTGGCCATCCAGAGAAGCATATGTATGAAGCTATCGAAACTACTACTGGACCACTGGGACAAGGGTTTGCAAACTCTGTTGGCATGGCTATAGCGCAGAAAAAATATCAGGCACATCTTGGAAAAGAAATTTCCGACTATAATATATATACTATAGTCGGAGATGGTTGTTTGATGGAAGGAATATCTTATGAAGCGTCATCTCTGGCTGGGCATTTGAATTTAGATAATTTAATAGTGATTTTTGATGATAATGGTATCTCAATTGATGGTAGTACAAGTCTTGCGGTATCTGATGATCATTTAGCTAAATTTAAAGCTTTTGGATTTGAAGTTGAATCTATAGATGGTCATGATTTTGATCAAATTAATGCCTCATTGCAAAGAGCAAATGCTTCTGTGAAACCGTATTTTATTGCTTGTAAGACTATTATAGGAAAAGGGGTTGATTTAAAAGCTGGAAGTGAAAAATCTCACGGATCCCCATTGGGTAAAAGTGAAATTGAATATTTAAAAAACAATAGTTCCTTTAATCATAAGCCATTTGAGATAGAAAAAACATTACTTGATGCATGGAAAGAGTTCGGTAAAAAAAATATAGTATTATTTGATAAGTGGCAGAAATTATTTGCGGAGTTAGATTCTAAGGATAAAGAATATATAGAAGGTCTAAATAAAATTGACTATGTATCGTTTAATGTGGAAAGTTTATTAGTTAATGACCAAATGGAAGCAACGAGGGTATCGTCTGGCAAGATTTTACAAGAAATAGTAAAGAATAATGATAAAATTATTGCTGGATCAGCTGATTTAGCGCTTTCTAATAATATTTTTGGTACAGCTAGTAGAGCAATAAATGCAGAGGATTTTTCTGGTAATTTTATTCATTATGGTGTTCGTGAAAATGCTATGGCGGCTATTATGAATGGTCTTGCATTATCTGGTTTTCTTCCAATTAGTGGAACTTTTTTTGTTTTTTCTTATTATATGAGGCCATCTATTAGATTAGCTGCGATCATGAAGAATAAAGTTATATATGTAATGACTCATGATTCAATAGGAGTGGGAGAAGATGGTCCAACGCATCAACCAATTGAGCATCTTGCCTCGTTTAGAGCAATGCCAAATATTAAGGTTTTTAGGCCAGCTGATTTTATAGAAACGCTAGAATGTTATATAGAAGCTTTGAATTATGATGGTCCATCGATGCTAGTTCTTTCTAGGCAAAATTTAAAACAGCTTAGGAATGAATATAATCAGCAAAGTAATTTATGTGCAACTGGTGCTTATATTATTTCAGAAGCTATAGATAAAAAAAGTGTCGATATAGTTATTTTTGCTTCTGGTTCGGAAGTGTTAATTGCTGTGGACGTTAAAGAAACGTTAGAAAAATCTTATAATAAATCAGTGAGAGTGATATCTGTTCCTTGTTTTGAGAATTTAGAGCAAATGGAGCAGGGGCATCTAGATGAATTAGTTTCAGGAGCAAAGCATAGAGTCGCTATTGAAGCAGGTTCTGTTTTTGGATGGCATAAACTTATTGGGCTAGATGGTTTGTTTTTTGGAATAGATGAATTTGGTCTTTCTGCTCCAGCGGGAGTATTATATGATTATTTTGGTTTAACTGCAGAGAAGATAGTGAAAAATATCGTTGCAAAGGGATAATTAAGAATGTTTGTAAGATGAAATTCTTATGCTCATAGTTAAATAATATGTAATAATGGTAATATTTTTTACTTTTAGATATTTAAATTTTATCTTTAGTAATTATATTAAGTAATTAATCAACTTAAGAAAGAATAAATTATGACTCAGGAAAAAAATAAATTTGATGCAGAAATTGGTAAAGTTTTGCAGTTAATGATTCATTCCATCTATACGAACAAGGAAATATTTATGCGAGAACTTATATCAAATAGCTCTGATGCTTGTGATAGATTAAGGTATCTTAGCCAAACTGATAATAATTTAATAGCTGATGACTCTGAATTTAAGATTTATATAAAAATAAATAAAGAAGCGAAAACGATTTCCATTCGGGATAATGGGATAGGTATGAATAAACAGGAATTGAAAGAAAATCTTGGTACAATTGCCAAATCAGGGACGCAAAATTTTCTTAGCAACCTCACTGGTGATAGCAAAAAAGATAATATGCTTATAGGTCAATTTGGAGTAGGCTTTTATTCAGCTTTTATGGTTGCTGATCAAATTACGGTTACATCAAGAAAAGCTGGAGAAGATAAAATATATGTTTGGAATTCAGATGGAAATGGTGAGTACACAGTTGCAGATATGGATGGTGATTTTTCTCGTGGTACGGAAGTCTTGCTCAATATAAAAGAATCAGAAGAGTCATTTCTTGATCATTTTAGGCTCAAACATATAGTTAAGAATTATTCAGATCATATAGCAGTGCCCATTTTATTCACAGATGATGATGGCGTTGCAAATAAGGTTAATTCTTCTTCGGCTTTATGGATGCGTTCAAAGAATGATATTGAAGCAGAACAATATAAAGAATTTTATAAAAATGTTTCACTTTCGCCTGATGACCCTTGGGTTACAATGCATAATAAGAATGAAGGAGTTGTTGAATTTACCAATTTGTTATTTATACCATCAACTAAAACTTTTGATTTGTTCCATCCAGATCGTAGATGCCGAGTAAAATTATATATAAAAAGAGTTTTTATTACGGATGAGAATATCGATATTGTTCCACAATATTTACGATTTTTAAGGGGAGTGATTGATTCAGAGGATTTGCCTCTTAATATTAGCAGGGAAACTTTGCAGCATAACTCTACTATAGAAAAAATTAAAAATTCTGTTACTAAAAGAGTGCTTGGCGAATTAAAAAAGAAAAAAGATGAAAATTTAGAGGAGTATCTTGTTTTCTGGAATAATTTTGGTGGAGCGTTAAAAGAAGGGTTGTGTGAAGTAACATCTGATCATGAAAAATTATTGGAAGTTTGTGTGTTTAGAAGTGCCTTGCACGATAAGATGATTAGCTTTGATGAATATCTAAAAAATGCTTCAGGAGAGGATAAGACGATATATTATTTAAGTGGTGAAGATGCTGGTAAATTAAAAAACAGTCCTCAGATAGAAGGCTTCTTAAGCAAAGGAATAGATGTATTACTCTTTACTGATACAGTGGATGATTTTTGGGTTAACGTTAATGGCCGTTATAAAGATTCTCAAATTAAGTCTGTTACAAGGGCAGATATAGATCTTGATGATAATAACGAGGTCAAAGATAGTGAAGATAAAAAAGATGCTTCAGCCGAAAATGATAATTTATCTAATGAAAAATTAATTAATTATTTTAAACAGTCTCTGGGTGCTCTAGTCAAAGATGTGAAGATTTCAAAAAAACTTACCTCAAGTCCTGCTTGTCTTGCTGTGGATGAGGGGGCTATGGATATACGTATGGAGAGATTTTTAATAGAACAAAAACAATTATCTGCTGCAGTTAGTAAAATTCTAGAAGTTAATCCTACTCATAAGATTGTTAAAAAAATTGTTAGTCAGATAGATAATCAAGATCATCAAGAAGAAAACAATCAGCTTATACGTCTACTCTTCGACCAAGCTTGTGTCATTGAAGGTCAACCAGTAGAAGATGCTGGAGCATTTGCTAAAAGGATGAATTATTTTTTAGAAAAGGTTACATACAAGGCTTAAACCTGATTTTTATTGATTCTTTTTCTATGTAGGTTAGATTATAGACTCTTAAGGTATATATGTTCATTTGTTAGAGAGTCATGTGGTGAAAAAGTTTTATCTATTAATTTTATTTTTAGTTTTTAAAGCTTCTCTTGCAGGTGCTGTTGTTCCTTTGCAAGAGAAGCTTGGTGATACAATAAAAGATTACCTTTCTAATAGATTTTTGAATGCCACTTATATGTTTTGCGATGATAGTGGAGCACTAGCAGGGGCGCATGGAATTCGTTCGTTGAATGATCAGCAATTGCTTAAGGAAAACGAGCAAATGCCTATTGCTTCGATCACTAAGTCTATGACAGCAGCTTCTATATTAAAATTACAAGACAAAAAATTACTCAATGTACAAGATCTAGTTTCAAAACATTTGACCCCAAAATCAGGTGTATGTAACAAGAATATAGTACCTTCTTGGGCTGACAAAGTGACTATTCATCATTTGCTAACCCATCGTAGTGGTTTGCCTGAGTATTTTATGAATATGAAAATAGACATAAAAAAATCTCATGCAGAAATTAACAAAGATATTGCTAATTTTGCAGCAGTTAACACTCTTGCTTTTGAGCCAGGTCTTGAGTATGTGTACAATAATACAAACTTTGTATTACTTGGTCTAATAGTTGAGCAGGTGAGTCAAAAACCTTTGAAAGAGTTTTATAAGAACGAGCTATTTGAGCCTCTTGGCATGAAAGAAACTAGACTTGTCAATCTTGAAGAAGCAATAAAAATGCAGATTGATCCAGAAAGCTCGCCAACTCCAATACGTTATTTTGTAACTCCTACAGGTGGAAAACCTAAATTTACAGAAGCCAAATCTGAATTTATTATGGTGCCATTTGCAGATGGTAGGGTTATTTCAACTAATGCGGATTTAATTAAATGGCATAAGGCTTTACATAATGGTTTAGTGCTTTCGCAGGAATCTTATAAATTAATGATACACAAGCATTATGGGATAGCTGATAGAAATGGTAGAAAAACATATATGGGGTATGGATTATTTATATCAGAACTCTCAAAAGATTGTGAGATGTATTATCATGCTGGCAACGCTCTTGCAATTAGTGGGGAATCTGGCTATATTCCGTGTCGTAAGTTTTGTTATTCAGTTCTCAGTAATGTTATGAATTATATACCAAAAGATATGGTAGGTAAAATTGATCAGACAACACCGGAAAATCAGCTAGATATACATTTTTTTGTAGAGTCTGTGCTTAATGCTATCTCCAAGTTTAAATTGAATTAATGAATTCTGTCTTGGCTGTATTTTTCGTATTAGTATAGGCTTCGTAGTTTTGTTCTTAAATGCGTTAGTTTAATTTAAGTGATGCTACTTAGTAAAATTAAAATTAGTAGAGGGAGTATTGTCAAAATATATTAGAGTTCTTGGTATAGAATCTAGTTGTGATGATACTGCTGTTGCAATCATTGATTCTAACCGTTGTATAGTTTCTAACGTTATTATTTCTCAAAAAACTGAGCATGAGGTGTTTCAGGGAGTCGTACCTGAGATTGCTGCAAGGTCTCATATGAAAAATTTAAAGAAAGCTTTGGAAATAGCTTTATCTGAAGCTGGCATGAATATCAATGAGTTAGATGTGATATCTGCCACTTGTGGACCTGGTCTTATTGGTGGTGTTATTGTAGGTGCAATGTTTGCCAAGTCTATCTCCAGTGTTCTTAAAAAACCTTTTGTAGCTGTAAATCATTTAGAATGTCATGCTTTGACAGTAAAGCTGACTAATGAAGTAGAATATCCTTATTTATTATTATTAGCTAGTGGTGGGCATTGCCAATATGTAGCTGTTTTAGGTCTGGGTAAATACAAAATCTTAGGGCAAACTTTAGATGATGCAATAGGAGAGGCTTTTGATAAAGTGGCTAAAATGATGAATCTTGGCTTTCCTGGGGGAGTAGAAATAGAAAAAAAAGCAGTGCTAGGTAATGAAAATCGTTTTATATTACCACTGCCAATGATTGATCGTAAAAATTGTGATATGTCATTTTCTGGTTTAAAAACAGCTACAAGGTTAACAATAGAGCGGATAGGCACATTGTCAGATCAAGATGTTTGTGATGTTGCTGCAAGTTTTCAAAAGGCAGTTAGTAATATTATTTACAAAAAAACAAAATATGCTATTAATGAATATGAAAAAATTGCTAATGGTAAGACTTTAGTAGTAGCCGGTGGTGTTGCTGCTAATGAAGTTTTAAGATCTACTCTTAGGATAGTGGCGCAAGAATCTTTGTATAATTTTGTTGCACCACCAATAAAATTATGTACGGATAATGCTGCGATGATAGCTTTTGCTGGACTGGAGCGCTTTAATGCTGGTATAATGAACGATGTGGCTTTCAAGCCAAGAGCTCGTTGGAGTTTAGAGGAATTGTAAATATTTTTGTATGTATATTTGATTAATAACAAGAATAAAATTATGTCTGGGATAGAATTAAATAAAATTGCTGCTGCCATATTACTTGCTAGTTTAATGACAATGCTAGTTGGTTTTGTTGCAAATATTTTGTATAAACCAACGCTTGAACTTGCTCAAAGAGGTTACCAGTTGGAAATAGAAGAATCGACATCTGTTGCCGGCGGGGTTGCGGAAGAAGTTCCTGTTGATGTTAAAACACTTATGGCGACAGCTAATGCTGAAGCTGGTGCGGTTATAATAAAAAAATGTGTTTCTTGTCATAGTTTTGATAATGGTGGTGCGAATAAAGTAGGTCCTAATCTATGGAAAGTTGCTGGTGGACCAAAAGCTCATAGGAAAGATTTCAACTATTCAAAAGCTATGGAAGTTGCCGGCGGGGTGTGGGATGATGAGAGTTTATATAAGTTTTTACATAAACCTTCAAAGTTTGTTCCTGGTACCAAAATGTCATTTGCTGGTATCAGAAAACCAGAAGATATTGCTAATGTAATAGCTTTTTTAAAAGAAAAGGCTGGTTAATTAATCAAAAATAAGGGATGAGAAAACTATAGGCGTTTTATCAGAGATGCTTAAAAGTATTTTTTATAAAGAAGTTGATAGGTAATCTTGGTTTGATATATAAAAAAGATTCCTTGTTATTGTAATAATGAGCATGACAATCAAAAAGTATGTAATAAGCATTTCTTCACTTCTCTAGAGATTTGTAAAACTCAAGTAGTGTTGATATTGTGTGGTATTAAGAAGAGATTTTGATTCTTTTATTTGGAGGGATGAAGAACGAGCCTTCATCATTTGCGGTATTTTGATCGTGTTGTTCCATAATTCCAACATAATAATTACCATTTTTCATCAAACTTATGATAGACCATCCTGATTTCATATCTTGTTTTATTTTCTCTAGCTCTTGGCTATTATCACTAAATGCAATAAGTTTTTGTAGAGGTTTTTTGTATGACATAAGAGTATGTATTTTGCTAATAATTTAACTTTTTTGAATCTGTGGCGCAAATAATAAGTTACTAATCATAGAAAAGCAAATAAAATAATCTACCAAACTCAGTTAGTGTATAAATTGTAGGTTCTAAGAATTTAGAATTTTTATCATGCTCAGTCTCGGGAGTACTCTTGACAACATAGTGCTGGTATATTATGTTCGGAATTTATTTATTTTAATAGAATATATGATTGAATTTAAACGCAATAAAGCGAAATTAAATGGCTCGCAGTATGTTAAATGCTATGAGCATATGCTACTTATTCGTCGTTTTGAAGAGAAATGCGGTCAATTTTATGGTATGGGGTTGATAGGTGGGTTTTGTCACCTATATATTGGACAAGAAGCTGTAATAATGGGTTTTGAGTTTGCGAAGCATCAAGGGGATAGTATGATTACTAGTTATCGTGATCATGCGCATATTATTATGTCTGGAATTGACCCAAAGTTTGTTATGGCAGAATTGACTGGTAGAGCTTCTGGCTGTTCTAAAGGTAAAGGAGGGTCAATGCATATGTTTGATATTCCTGGAAAGTTTTATGGCGGTCATGGTATTGTTGGTGCTCAAGTGCCGATTGGAACAGGTCTTGCTTTTGCTGAAAAATATAATAATACTAAAAATATTTGCTATACTTTTTTAGGTGATGGAGCAGTAAATCAAGGGCAAGTATATGAATCATTTAACATGGCAGCTTTATGGTGCTTACCTGTTGTTTACATAATTGAGAATAATGAATATTCAATGGGTACATCGGTGGAAAGATCTACTTCTATGACCGAATTATACAAAAAAGGCGAATCGTTTAATATTCCTGGCGTGCAGGTAAATGGTATGGATGTCGAAGAAGTGTATAATGCAGCTATTTTTGCATCTGAATATGTAAGATCTGGTAAAGGGCCCATTATTGTGGAAGTAAAAACATATAGATTTAGAGGGCATTCAATGTCTGATCCGACAAAATATAGAACAAAAGAAGAAGTTGAGCAGTATAAAGGTCGTGATCCACTGAGTGATGTTAAGAGTATTATTGTAAACAATAAATATGCCAGTGAAGAAGATCTAAAATCCATAGAAAAAAAGATAAAGGTGAAAATATCTGAAGTAGAAGAGTTTGCAACTTCAGAGCCTTTACCTAGTCCAAGTGAGCTTTTTACAGATATATATAAATAAATAGGTGCATATATGGCCGAAATTACGGTTAGAGAAGCTTTGCAATCAGCTATGAAAGAAGAAATGCATAGAGATAAAAAAATCTTTGTCATGGGTGAGGAGGTAGCTGAGTATCAAGGAGCTTATAAAGTAACACAAGGGTTGCTTCAAGAATTTGGTGATAAAAGAGTGATTGATACTCCGATTACAGAGCATGGTTTTGCTGGCCTTGCAGTGGGGGCTGCATTTGGAGGGCTTCGTCCAATAGTTGAATTCATGACCTTTAATTTTGCTATGCAAGCTTTTGATCAAATAGTTAATTCTGCAGCTAAAACCAATTATATGTCTGGTGGGCAACTTGGGTGTCCCATAGTTTTTAGAGGTCCAAATGGAGCGGCAGCTCGTGTTGGAGCTCAGCATAGTCAAAACTTTGCAGCTATATATTCGCATATACCTGGTTTGAAAATCATTTCCCCTTATAGTGCTGAAGATGCAAAGGGATTGTTGATAAGTGCAATTCGAGATGATAATCCAGTGATTTTTCTAGAAAATGAGATAATGTACGGCAAAAGTTTTGAAGTTCCAGACGTTATTGAACCAATACCGATTGGTAAAGCTAGAATTGTACAAGAGGGATCAGATGTAACAATAGTAACTTTCTCTTTGCAAGTGGGAATGGCAATTGAAGCGGTTCAGATTCTAGCAGCAGAAAATATTAGTGTTGAAATAATAGATTTAAGAACAATAAGGCCGTTAGATGAAGAAACTATTATAGAGTCAGTTCGTAAGACGAATCGTGTGGTTTTAGTTGAAGAAGGTTGGTTTTTTTCTGGAATTGGAGCAACTATTAGTGCTATTCTCATGAGAGAAGTATTTGATTATTTAGATGCAGCGCCTGAGATTGTTTCTGGTAAAGATGTCCCTTTGCCTTATGCAGAGAATCTTGAAAAGTTATCTTTGCCTACTGTTGACGATATAGTAATAGCTGCAAAAAGAGCCTGTTATAAATAGCTAAAAATTATTAAACTTTAGGATTTTAGTGTTTTGTAGAATTAATGTATATAGTAAAAAGGTTTGTATAAATGCCGATAAAAATTTTGATGCCAGCATTGTCGCCGACAATGACAGAAGGAAATCTTACTAAATGGTTAAAAAAGCAAGGAGATAAAATTTCTGCTGGAGAAGTAATAGCAGAAATCGAAACTGATAAAGCTACTATGGAAGTTGAAGCAGTAGATGAGGGAATAATAGCAAAAATTCTTGTTCCAGAAGGCACGGAAGAGGTTTTAGTCAACTCTTTAATAGCTGTTTTGGTTGAGGAAGATGAAAAAGATGCTGATATAGATGGGTTTATAGCAAAGAATCAATCTACTTCTGGAGTAACACCAGTCTTGAATAGTTCTGTTGTAGAAACTATAATCTCTCAGCCATTAGAAAATAAAATGCCTGATTTAGTGGAGCAGAAAGAGAAAGCTTCTGAAATAAAAACTAGAATTTTTGCGTCGCCATTAGCAAAGAGAATTGCTAGCATAGAGGGTATATCATTATCTAATATTGTTGGTTCTGGACCACGGGGCAGGGTAGTTAAGGCAGATGTTTTAGCGTTTGAAAAAAATAGCAGTAGTGCTGCTGCTGTTCGGAGAAATAATGAAGAGTATACTTTAGTTCCAAACAATAATATGCGTAAAGTTATTGCTAAAAGATTACTTGAATCTAAGCTTACAGTACCACATTTTTATCTTTCTATAGAATGTGCGATGGATGATGTCTTTAAGTTGCGTGAGCAAATAAATATTAACTTTGCTGATGATAAAAGTAAGAAATTGTCAGTTAATGATTTTATTATTCTTGCTTCTGCAAAAGCTTTAAAAGACGTTCCAACTGCAAATGCAAGTTGGACTGATAATGCTATTATGATGTATAATAATGTTGATATTTCTGTAGCTGTGGCAATTAATGGTGGCCTCATTACTCCGATCATTAAAAATGCGGATCAAAAAGACATTACTAAAATTTCTTCTGAAATGAAGGATTTAGCAAAAAGAGCCAGAGAAAATGCTCTGTCTCCTGAGGAATTTCAGGGTGGAGGTTTTAGTATTTCTAATTTAGGGATGTATGGAATTAAAAAATTTAGTGCTATTATTAATCCCCCACAAGGGTGTATTATGGCTGTAGGTGCAAGTTCAAAACGTCCTGTAGTGATTAATGATAAATTTGAGGTCAGAACTATTATGGATGTTACTCTTTCTTGTGATCATAGAGTAGTTGATGGCGCAGTTGGAGCGGGGTTTTTAGCAGCATTTAAAAAATATATAGAAGCCCCAATTTTAATGTTTATTTAGTAAAGCAAACCTTTTAGAGAAGATGAGTGGTAGATAATATGGAAAAATTTGATGTAGTAGTTATAGGTGGTGGCCCTGGTGGATATGTTGCTGCAATTAGAGCAGCTGGGCTAGGTCTAAAAACAGCGTTAGTAGAAAAAGAACATCTAGGTGGCATTTGCCTTAATTGGGGATGTATACCTACAAAATCATTACTAAAATCAGCTGAATTATTAGAGAAAATTAGGCATGCTGATGAATTTGGCATTAATGTTGAAAAAGCTAGTTTTGATATACAAAAAATAGTTGAACGTTCACGTGATGTTTCATCTAAATTAGTTGGTGGTATTAAGGGGTTGCTTAAGAAAAATAAAGTAACAGTTTTTGAAGGAATCGCTAAAATTATTAATCCTAAATTAGTTTCAGTAAAAAGTAAGGATCAAAACACTTCTCTTGAGGCGAAAAACATTATTATTGCTACTGGTGCTAGAGCTCGAATTCTTGATGGGTTTAAACCAAATGGTAAAAATATTTGGACATATAGAGAGGCTTTAGTACCAAAATCAGTGCCAAAATCAATGATTATTGTTGGCTCTGGTGCTATTGGTATTGAATTTGCTTCTTTTTATAATGCTCTTGGGGTAAAGGTTACAGTTTTAGAAGCTGCGCCAAGAATTTTACCAGTTGAGGATGCTGAAATATCAAACATCGCAAAAAAAGCTTTTGACAGTAAAGGAATAGTATTTTACACTGGGGTTAAACTGAAGAGTCAGGAAGTTAGTGGCGAGGAGCTTAAGGTTGGTTTTGTGTGCGGTGGAAAGGAGTTGTTTTTAAATGCTGAAGTGCTGCTTATGGCAGTTGGAGTGGTGGCAAATAGCGAAGATTTAGGGTTAGAAAATACAGTGATTAAACTTGATAATGGTCATGTTGTTACTAATGATTTTGCTCAAACAGCTGAAGCAAGTATTTATGCAATAGGGGATGTGGCTGCTGCCCCTTGGCTTGCTCATAAGGCAAGTCATGAAGGAGTTGTAGCTGCAGAACATATAGCAGGTAAAAATCCCCACAAAATAAATAAGCTAAATATTCCTAGTTGTACTTACTCTTCACCGCAAATAGCAAGTATTGGTTTGACAGAAGAAGCTGCAATTGCATCTGGATATCAACTTAAAATAGGGCGTTTTCCATTTTATGCAAATGGCAAGGCTCTTATTTTGGGTGATAGTGATGGTACTATAAAGACTATTTTTGATAAAAAAACTGGTGAATTGTTAGGGGCTCATATGATTGGTAGTGATGTAACAGAGTTAATTAATAGCTATGTAGTAGCTAAGTCTATGGAAGGGATGGAATTAGATCTGATGGAAACAATTTTTGCTCATCCTACTCTTTCTGAAATGTTACATGAGTCGGTGTTACAAGCATATGGAAAGGCGATTCATATATAATTTGATGTGTAATGGTATGGTATGAGAAAAGATTTACAATTAATAGAAGTGTTGAATGCTCGTATTTTGCACGATCTTGCTGGTGCTATTGGTGCAGTTGATAATAGTTTGAGTTTAATTGACACAAGCACTAAAGATATTAGTAGACGGGCTAAGTCTTTGGCGATTGAAGAATCAGGTGATTTAGTAAAAAGACTTAATATGTTTCGTGCAACTTATAGCTCATCAGATTTAGGCGAGCAAACCAGCGTTATTTATTTAAAAAAGTTACTTAAAGATTTCTTATCAATTAGTAAAAAGATAAAATTAGATTTAGTCTTTGAAGGCGGAATGATATATCTAGATACTTTGATAGCAAAAATTGCTCTATGTCTAGTGATGATAGCTAGTGAGAAGATGCACTCTAATGGCAAAATATCTTTCTTTTGTGGCAATGATAATGGTAATGTTTTTATTAAAATAATTTCTGATGCTACTAAACATTTAGTAACAAGTGATGATAGTTTAAAGATATTAACTGACGGAAAAAATCCACAAGTAGATATACAAAACAGTCGCGAGTGTTATATAAATAATTTATGTGAAAGTGTTGGATATAGAGTTGTTGCTACTAATACAAAAGATAAAACTTTAGAATATAATCTTCTTAAATTTTGACATTGATGGAGTAAAATGAGATGAGTATATACAGAAAGGAATCTGATTCAATAGGTGAAATAGAAGTTAAAAAAGAAGTATATTGGGGTGCGCAGACACAAAGATCTCTAAATAATTTTAAAATTGCTGATCAAAAGATGCCAAAAGAAGTTATAAAGGCTTTGGCAATTTTAAAACGGTGCGCAGCTATTGTAAATTCTAAAATTGGTAGTTTAGACTCTAAAATATCAGATGAAATAATAAGAGCTGCAGATAGAGTGATTAACGATGAATTTGCTGATAACTTTCCTCTGGTAGTGTGGCAAACTGGCTCTGGCACTCAAACTAATATGAACATGAATGAGGTTCTTGCCTCAATCGCAAATGAAAAATTAACTGGTAAAAAAGGTGGAAAATTTCCAGTGCATCCAAATGATCATGTTAATATGGGGCAGTCATCAAATGACTCTTTTCCAACGGCTATGCATATTGCAACAGTTATTACAACTTATGAGAAGTTAATTCCAGCTTTAAATAAGTTATATGCGAGTCTTAATGATAAGGTAAAAAATTGGCACAAAATTGTTAAAATAGGTAGAACTCATTTGCAGGATGCAACTCCCATTACTCTTGGTCAGGAATTTTCTGGTTATGCTGTGCAAATTCAATATTCTTTAGAAAGAATACAGCAGTCATTAGCGAGGGTGCATTATTTGGCTCAAGGTGGCACAGCTGTTGGCACTGGTATTAATTGCCCAGAAGGTTTTGCTGAAGTGTTTGCTGAAGAAGTTGCTAAATATACATCTTATAAATTCAAAACAGCTCCTAATAAATTTGAATCTTTGGCGTGTAATGATGCATTGGTAGAGTTTTCTGGTTCATTAAATACGCTTGCAGTAAGTATGATGAAAATAGCAAATGATATCAGATTACTTGGTTCTGGACCAAGAAGTGGTTTAGGTGAGCTTAATTTACCTGCAAATGAACTTGGTTCATCAATTATGCCTGGTAAAGTTAATCCAACTCAATGTGAAGCTATGACTATGGTAGCAGCTCAGGTGATGGGTAATCATGTAGCAGTGACTATTGGTGGATCTAATGGGCATTTAGAGTTAAATGTTTTTAAACCACTTATAATTCAAAATGTATTACATTCTATAAATTTGTTATCTGATTCTATTGTTAGTTTTGTTGATCATTGTATAGATGGTATGGAGGCAAATCTTGAAAGAATAAAGAGTCTTATGGATCAATCTCTTATGCTGGTTACTGCTTTAAATCCTCATATTGGCTATGATAAAGCGTCAATTATTGCAAAAAAAGCTTATAAAGATGGGACTTCTTTAAAATCAGCAGCTCTTGAGCTCAAGTTTATTTCAGAACAAGATTTTGATAAATTTGTTGTTCCTGAGAATATGGTGGGTAAGTTTTAGGGTAATTTGAGTTGAATTAGCATAAAGAAAAGAAAGAATTTGGAGCCTGATAAAGTTGATCAAATGTGCTAATTTTATCTTCAATCTGTCGTTTCATATCAGTCCAGAAATTTTCTATTGAATTCAAATCTGGAGAGTGTAGTGGTAAAAAAATTATTCTACAGCTAAAAAATTCAATCAACTCTTTCCTCTTCTGTGATTTGTGAACTCGAGCATTATCCATAATTACAAATTGGCTGATTTTTAGTTCCTTAATTAAAATTGATTTATAGTTTATCAGTCTTGCTATAATATTTACTACTTGTTTTGGTACTAAGCTTATACCAAATACTTCTTTTTATAGTGCTTTCATCAATATATAGTTAAATGACTATAAAATAGTTATATCATATATTATTTGAAATAAGGTGCTAATATCACGGTGATATTTCGTTTTTCTAGACTTAGCCTGAAACCATTTCGGTGCAACGGGATTAAAATCAGGAAAATAAGGTGGGAATATTATAATATATGCTCATCCTTTTCAATCATAGCTCTCAGATCTGAACAACCCAGTTATTAAAAACATTAGTATTAATGTTGTATTCAAGAAACCTTAACGTCAATAGACTCTTTCCCATTAAAG
>JBGCEX010000032.1:0-12990 GCA_045106635.1 Rickettsiaceae bacterium
TTGCATCGTTTCTTCTATTTTTATGTTTTATTCTCCCTTTTATTATAACATTATTACGGGCGCGCAAATAGTAGTTTTACTACTATTGACAATATTAATATGCGTAAACGCAAACTACTTTTTCAACAGCCCCGATCGTTTGTTAGAATAGTAGAAAAGTAAAGTGATATAGGTTTAAAGGAGTTAAGAAACATAGTGTTTAGCTCCTTTATGATGCTTTTGAATCAATGGTTTGTGGTTTATACATAAATACTTGACTATTTTAGTTGCCTAAGTTAATCTTGAAGTTATAAATTTGCAGTTTTAAAAAGTTAATTATATGATGCTCACAACTAAAAGCAGATATGCAGTTATGGCAATTTTGGAGGTTGCATCTAGTGGGTCAACAAAACCGATGAGACTTTCTGATATTTCTGAGAAACAAACTATACCTCTGAGTTATTTAGAACAGATTTTTTTAAAACTAAAAAAAGCTCATATAGTTAAATCAGTAAAAGGACCTGGGGGCGGGTATTGTCTTAACTCTGCTTCAGAATTACTTAATATTATTGAGATAATAGATGCTGTCGAAGAAAATACAAAAATGACACGTTGTTCTGTCGATAAAACCTGTCGAAAAAATGGCGCTAAATGTATGACTCATGATTTATGGAAAGGTCTTGGCAATCAGATTCGCAATTATTTTTCATCTATTTCAGTTGCTGATGTAATGTCTGGAAAAATAGATTTTCATATGGTTAAAGAGTAGAGTAGTATGATTTATCTTGATCATAATTCCACAACAAATCTTTTAGAAGATGCTAGGAATGCAATGATAGCAACTCTTGGAAAACCTTTGAATGCTTCTGCTATACATGGATTTGGTAGAGAAGGAAAAAGAATAATTGAAAAGGCAAGAAAACAAATAGCTAGTCTTGTTGGAATTACAAACTATTTTCGTGATTATCATATTACTTTTACTTCTTCTGGCACTGAAGCAAATAATCTGATATTAGCCAATTTTAGGGATTCTGAGGTATTTATTTCAGCTATTGAGCATGCTTCTATTTTAAACCACTCTGAATTTGTAAGTAATATTCAACTAATTAAAGTTAATAGAAATGGCATACTAGATCAAGAAGATCTAAGAAATAAGCTTTCCAAAAGTAGAGCTAACAAGAAATTGGTCTCTGTAATATTTGCTAATAATGAAACTGGGGTGATTCAAGATATCAAAGAGATCGCAAAAATAGCTCATGAATTTGGAGCTTTTGTTCATAGTGACTGCGTACAGTCTGTTGGTAAAATATCAGTCGATTTAATAGATCTAGACATTGATTTTGCAACAATTTCTGCTCACAAGATTGGTGGTCCAATAGGGTCTGGTGCTTTAATTAGCAAAGCAAAAATTCACTTGATTCCACACATTATTGGAGGTGGACAAGAAAAAAATCTTCGCTCTGGTACAGAAAATATAGCTGCTATTGCTGGTTTTGGAGTTGCAGCAGAACTTGTTGGCAAAGCACAAGCATCAAGATATGAATATTTAAAAGAATTACGAGATTATTTAGAAAAAGCAATAATGAAAAATTCTTCTAATATAAAAATTGTAAATTTTGAATCTCCTCGTCTGCCAAATACTAGTTTAATTATTAATGTTGGCAGAAAATCAGAGACTCAAGTGATTGCTTTTGATTTAAAAAACATAGCAGTAAGTTCTGGCTCAGCCTGTTCGTCAGGAAAAATAGGCTCTTCAAAGATTTTGTCAGCAATGCAGCTTAGCAAAGAGGAAACAAATTGTGCTATCAGAGTCTCACTTGGAACCACCACAACAACAAAGGACGTGGATAAATTTTTAGAAGTATATAAAGAAATAAACGGTTAAATATTATAAATATGAGCAATATAGAAGATTTAAAACAAAAGCTTATTGATAAAAATTGTAGATTCCCAATTTATTTGGATAATCAAGCGACTACTCAAGTAGATCCACGAGTCTTTGAAACGATGACCCCTTATTTGACTGCAAATTTTGGGAATCCTCATTCAAGGAGTCATTCTTACGGATGGGACGCAGAAGAAGCTTGTGAACTTGCCAGAAAGCAAGTTGCAGATTTAATTGGAGCTGAGGCAAAAGAAATAATCTTTACTTCTGGAGCGACTGAAGCAAATAATTTAGCGTTAAAAGGAATTGCAAAATTTTACGGTAACAAAAAGAAACATATTATAACTCTTATTACCGAACATAAATGTGTGTTAGATAGTCTAAGACATCTTGAACAAGAAGGTTTCTCTGTTACATATCTACCAGTTATGGCAAATGGGCTTGTTGATCTTGAAATCTTAGAAAATGCAATTACTGACCAAACAATATTAGTTTCTGTAATGGCTATAAATAACGAAATTGGAGTCATCCAACCTTTAAAAGAAATAGGAAAGATTTGTCGAAAACATAATGTATTTTTTCATTCTGATATAGCACAAGCTTTTGGCAAGATTCCTCTTGATGTAAATGAGTTAAATATTGATCTTGCAAGTATTTCTGGGCATAAAATTTATGGTCCCAAAGGTGTTGGAGCTCTATATTTACGAAAAAAACCAAGAGTTCGTCTCGCCCCTTTATTTAATGGTGGTGGTCAAGAAAGAGGGCTTCGCTCTGGTACTTTAGCTCCATTTTTGGCGGTGGGTCTTGGAAAAGCTGCATCCATTGCTGCTGAAGAAATGGATAAAGATTACCAGCATGTTAAAAAACTTTTTGATAAATTTTTAAACAAAATTACTTCAGAGGCAAAAGATATTTATTTAAATGGTGATAAAGACAAAAGATATCCAGGTAATTTAAATTTAAGTTTTGCTTATATTGAAGGAGAATCAATGATTTTAGCTATCAAAGATCTAGCTGTTTCTTCTGGTTCAGCTTGCACTTCAACTTCGCTTGAACCTTCATATGTCCTACGATCAATAGGGCTGGATGAGGCACTTGCTCATACTTCCATTCGTTTTGGAATAGGACGTTTTACTACAGAAGCAGAGATTGATTATACAATTGAATTGTTATTATCAAAGATAAATAAACTACGAGAACTTAGTCCTTTATGGGAAATGGTACAAGAAGGAATTGATATAAAAGAAATTCAATGGGCGACTCATTAAATTAAAATTAAAAAGAGAACATTATGGCATATAGCAAAGAAGTAATCGATCATTATGAAAATCCACGCAATGTTGGGCTTCTTGATAAGCAAGATAGTAGCGTTGGCACTGGATTAGTTGGAGCACCTGCTTGTGGGGATGTATTAAAACTACAAATCAAAGTTAATCAAGAAGGTGTAATTACTGATGCAAAATTCAAAGCTTTCGGTTGTGGATCTGCTATTGCCTCTAGTTCTCTTGTAAGTGAATGGGTAAAGGGTAAAAAAATTGATGAAGCAATGGAGATAAAAAACACAGAAATTGCTAAACATTTATCCCTTCCACCAGTAAAATTACACTGTTCTTTGCTGGCTGAAGATGCTATCAAAGCAGCGGTTAATGATTATAAACAAAAGCAAAATTAAAACTCATGAAAGCAGCTTTGCAAAGTAACTCACCTCAAAAAAAACAAATAATGGTTTTAACTGATAGAGCCATTGGTCAGGTAAGAAATCTGCTTAAAAAAAGAGGAAAACCATCTGTTGGAATAAGAATTGGTGTTAAATCTGGCGGATGCTCTGGTTTAAAATATTTTGTAGAATATGCTGACGAAAAAGGAAAATATGATGAAGTGGTTCAAGATCAAGATATAACTATTTTAATTGACCCAAAAGCTCTTATGTATCTTCTAGGCACTCAGATGGATTACGTCAGTGAGCAATTTAAATCTGGATTTACTTTTTCTAACCCTAATGAAAAAGGGAAATGTGGTTGTGGAAGCTCCTTTAATGTATAAAGATGCATTACCATCTAGACCTCTTTCAAAACTAGCTTCTGATAGAGAAGTGGGAGGTAGCGTACATAAGAATATGGGCACGAAATCGACTCAGCAACCTTCATTAGAAGTAGAGTTCCGAAAGAGATCTATTGCTAAATTAGCAAATCAGCATGGCATTGTTCCTTTAAAAAAATTAGGTCAAAATTTTATTTTTGATAAAAGCTTGTGTGATAAAATCGTTAAAGCAAGTGGTCTGACGAATGGTGATCTAGCTTTAGAAGTAGGGCCTGGTCCTGCTGGTCTTACTAGATCTATTTTAAACGCATCTCCCAAAGAATTAATAGTTATTGAAATGGATGAAAGGTGCATACCATTGCTTGATGAAATCAAAACTATTTATCCAACTCTTACAATAAAACATGCAGATGCTCTAAAGATAAAACTGCAGGATCTTAGTATTGATAAAAAGATAAATATAATCTCTAACTTACCTTACAATATTGGCAGTGTATTATTAATTTCATGGTTACATCAATTTCAAATGGTAAATAGCATGACCTTAATGCTACAAAAAGAGGTAGTTGATCGAATTGTTGCTAAGCCAGATACCAAGGCTTATGGTAGGCTTTCTGTTATTTGTCAAATTGTCTGTGATGTAAAAAAATGTTTTGATGTTAGTCCTAAAACTTTTTATCCAGAACCAAAAATTTGGTCAAGTGTAATAAGATTAGAACCAAAAGAAAACGTACCCAATCAAAAAATACTGTCAAAAATCGGAGAAATTACAAATTTTGCTTTTTCAGGTCGCCGAAAGATGATCAAATCATCATTAAAATTATTGTCTCCAGAAATTGGATCTATATTAACAAAACTTTCTATTTGCGATACTTTACGTGCCGAAAATTTATCGCCCCAAGATTATTTAGCTTTAGCTAAAGAAGTAATAACTTCATCAGTTTAAAGTTTTAAATTATGTAAAACTAAATCATTTAAAATATGAGATTAGAGGGATTTTGAAATTAGTTCCCATTTTAGTTACGGTTTTTATTATTCTAGTTGAAGCAATCATAAGCTTTAATTCACTACTGTTACCAAGCATAAAGTCTGACTTTGAATTATCCAACCTAAAAGGCTTAGTATCAGAGTATAAAAAAGGCTAGCTAAAAATTTAGCCAGCCTTTAAATCAATAAGATCTACTTTTCTTTATCTAAGAGCAGTTACACCTCTACGATTTTTACTCCACGCAGCTTCGTTATCACCAATAACAGCTGGTCTTTCTTTTCCATAGGAAATCGTTTCAATACGATCTGACTCAACAGCATTATGCATTAAGAAACTTTTGATAGCATGAGCTCTTCTTTCTCCTAAAGCTATGTTGTACTCTCTTGTGCCTCTTTCATCACAATGCCCTTCAACAGTTATATTAAAGGTTGGGTGTGCTTTTAGCCACTGCGCTTGGCGCATCAAAGACTGTTGTGCTTCTTGAGAAAGCGAAGAGGTATTATAAGCGAATAATACTTTATTCCCAATCTCTTTTTCAAACTCCATGACTTGGCAATTAGTAACCCTTTCATGCTTTTTCATAGAAGAACTACAACCAGCAAGTAGAAGCATTGCGCAGAAAGCTAATGCAATTTTTTTTATCATAACTAGAATCTCCATAAATTAACTTAAAAACTTATTATTTCAAATATTGATTTGTAATTCAACTTATAAATCTAAATACATGATAATAATGATGAATTATAGCAATTTATTTGTTATAATAAACCTTAACACTATAAGAAATTGTCCTAATGAATGTCTATAAAAACTTGTGTGTTATAAATATCATAATATGGTGTATATTATAATCAAATAAGTCTTAGTGTAGCGTATATTAGCTATTTGTTTTGTTGTTTGTTGTTTAAACTAAATTAATATGACTTCAGATTTAAAGAATATATCACATCCAAAAATTTGGGTGCTAATCGATAATCGTACAGGTAATGCTAATCAAGCTTTAGCCCTAGCCTCTGAACTTGGGTTTGCTTATCAAGTAAAAAAGTTTCAGTATAATATTTTAGCGAGATTACCAAATTTTTTGTTTGGATGTTGGCCCATATATGTAAATAAATCATTGTTGAATGACTTAAAAACACAAGATGCACCAGATATTATTATATCTTCTGGTAGAAGAACAGCTCCTTTAGCCATCCACCTAAAAAAAACATTTAAAAATAAAACTAAAATTATTCAAATTATGCGTCCAAGTTTGAATCCAAAAGAATTTGATTTAATAGTATTGCCACAACATGATAATTATAATTATGTACTACCTAATATAATGAGAATAATTGGCGCTTTAAACAATGTGCAAAGTTCTATGCCAGAAGCGAAATCTTTACTAAGAAATAACTACCCAGAAATAAAAAAATTCATTACAGTTATTATTGGAGGTTCAACCAAGAAGTATAATTTCAGTGTTGCTGATGCAGAATTACTATCTGATACAATTCAGTCTATTTCAGAAAATCATTCTATACCGCTTTTTATAACTTGTAGCAGAAGAACTCCTAAACAAGTAAAAGTACTATTCAAAAAGAAATTCCTATGGCCTCATATATTTTATGATCCAGAAGAGAATTTACCAAATCCATATCCTGGTATTATAGGAGAAGGAGAATACATCATTACTACAGCCGATTCAATTTCTATGTGCAGTGAGATCGCAAGTACGGGCAAACCAATTTACGTGTTTTGTCCAGAAAGTTTTAAACTTAAAAAACATAGGTTTTTTATTCAACAATTAGCAGATCTTGGCATCATAAAAATGCTAGATTGCAATACAAGTTTTTTAGAAAAATATGATTACGAACCATTACATGAAATAGATAAAGTTGTTAAAATTATAAAAAAAAGATTTTTTTAATTAAGATACAAAAATATCATGAGTTTTAAACTAGATAAAATTCTGAGTAGAGATAGTCATTATTTAACAGAATTAAAATTATGTCAGGTTCGACTGATAGATAATTGTAATTATCCATGGGTTATTTTAATCCCTATGAAAAACGATATAGTAGAAATTACTGATTTTAACAAAACAGATTACGATTTGTTTAATAGTGAAGTGAAAAATGTAGCTCAGATAATGCAAGATTCATTTAAAGCTGATAAATTGAATATCGCAACAATTGGTAATATTGTTTTGCAGTTTCATATGCATATTATAGCAAGATTTAGAAATGATATGTTGTTTCCTAAAACTGTCTGGGGAAGTGAGTTTATACGTTACGATGAGTATATTCTAAAAACTAATATAGATAATTTATGTAGAGCTTTTGAAGCACTAAAGTAGTTTAAATATAAATCATTTTTTACTTTTTTTGGTAGTTTTTGAAACCTTAGATTCTGTTGTAGCTTTTTGACTTTTTTGATCAATTAGTAAAGTAGCTTGTTCAGTAGTGATACTAAATGGATCTATATTCTTAGGAATAGAAGTAAATTTGCTTTGATATTTTAAATACGGACCAAAGCGGCCTATACCCATAAGCATTTCTTCTCCAGAATGTAAATGAGAGCCAACTAGAATAGGCAAATTTAATAATTTTAAAGCTGTGTCGAGGGTTAGAGTATCTGGGCTTATAGTTGCTGGAATAGTAGATCTTTTCGGTTTATCCTTAGCTGAAGATGCTTCTCCAAGCTGTACATACCAACCATAAGGGCCTTTTTTTAAAGTTACCATTGTCCCATTTTTATCAGCTCCTAGTTCTTTGTTATTATCTGCTAGGTTTCCTCCTAATGGATTTTCCTCAGCAGTTTTATCTGTCACTTTTGAAAGCTGTTTTTTATATGTGCAATCAGGGTAATTTTTGCATGCTAAAAAAGCACCAAATTTACCAAGTTTTAAACTGAGCGTTCCGTCGCTACATGATGGACATTCTTTATTTTTCTTATAAATTTCTTCATTCGCATCTTTATCCCCGAATAAATGGTAATCAAGAGATTTTTCGACATATTCTATTACTTCACCAATTTTACGATCACTAACCTCATTAACATTATTATTAAATCCATTCCAAAATTCAGATAGTAAGGATTTCCAAGCAATGGTGCCATCAGCGATTTTGTCAAGATCGGCTTCTAGCTCAGCGGTAAAATCATATTGCACATATTTTTCAAAAAAACCAACTAAAAATGCTGTCAAGAATCTACCAAGTTCACTTGGAATAAATCTTTTTTTCTCGGTTACAGCATATTTTCTATCCTGCAATACAGAAATGATTGTTGCATAAGTTGATGGTCTACCAATACCAAGCTCTTCTAATTTTTTTACTAAAGTTGCCTCTGAATATCTCGGTGGTGGTTCTGTAAAATGTTGTTCTGGGTTAATCTTTTTGGTAGTAATTTTTTCTCCTTCCGTTAAAGGAGGTAACATTTTGCTATTTTCTTCTTTATTGTCATCAACTCCTTCTTGGTAAATTTTGTAGAAACCATCAAATGCAATTGTTGATCCTGTAGCTCTTGCTACGAAGTTTTTATCATCAGAAATAAGATCAGCTCCTACCATATCTATGATCACAGCTTCCATTTGACAAGCAATTGTTCTTTTCCAAATTAAATCATAAAGCTTTAATTGGTCATTTTCTAAGCTCTTAGCTATTTTTTCAGGTATCAGATTCACATCTGTTGGTCTTATTGCTTCATGAGCTTCTTGGGCATTCTTAGATTTAGATTTATAGATAATTGGTTTAGCTGGTAAATAATCATTTCCATATTTCTTTTCAATGAGATCTCGTATACTAGTTACTGCATCATTAGCAAGTGTTACACCGTCTGTTCTCATATAGGTAATAAGTCCGATAGTTTCGCCATCAAGATCTATACCCTCATACAATTTTTGAGCTACTTGCATTGTTTTCTTAGCGCTAAAACCAAGTTTTCTTGCAGCTTCCTGCTGAAGAGAAGAGGTAATAAAAGGAGCTGAAGGGTTTCTTTTTTGCTTTTTCTTTTCAATAGATGAAACATGAAACTTCCTAAGTTTTAATTTCTGAACTATCTCGTCAGCCTGTGCTTGATTAGTAATAGAAAACTTTTCTAGTTTCTCATTATTTATATAAGTTATTTTGGCAACAAACAGATCTTTGTTACTAACAAGTACATCAAGTTTAATATCCCAAAACTCTCTAGATACAAAACGCTCAATTCCATCTTCTCTTTCGCAAATCAAACGAAGTGCTACGGATTGGACGCGCCCAGCTGACCTACATCCTGGTAATTTGCGCCATAAAATTGGTGATAATGTAAAACCGACTAAATAATCCAGAGCTCTTCTTGCTTGTTGGGCATTTACTAAGTTGCTATCGACATCTCGAGGGTTTGCTACAGCATCAAGTACAGCTTTTTTGGTGATTTCATTAAAAGCAATACGTTTAAACTGGCTAATATTTTTGACCACTTTTTTAGCTTGCAGCACCTCCATTATATGCCAAGAAATAGATTCACCTTCACGATCAGGGTCAGTTGCTAAGTAAATCTCATCAGCTTTTTTTGCTGAACTAATTATTTCATTAACATATTTAGATGATTTATCAGAAATTTCATATTTCATTGCAAAATTTTCATCTGGTAACACAGAGCCATTTTTTGATGGTAAGTCTCTAATATGACCAAATGAAGCTATAACTTTATAGTCGTTACCTAAATATTTATTTATAGTTTTTGCTTTCGCAGGAGATTCAACAATTACTAGTTTCATACAAATTCAAATTAATATATTAACGAAATTTTATTGCCAGCAGATCTAATAATTTTACCTGCAAGTTCAAGTTCTAGAAATATTGTATACAGAATTGGTAACTCTAACTGCGACTGCTGTGCTATTGCATCGATTGTTACTTCTGAGGCAGAAAGTAATTCTATTACTGCCTTACGATCCTTATCATTGATTTGGATATTATTATTTCCCATATTAAGACTTAAACTATTAAAATATTTTTCTCTTTCTTTAAGAGAATCACTTAATTTATCTTTAGATATCACATTTGATATTATATCATTAACATTTTCAAGTAAATAAGCACCATTTTTTATTAATCTATTGCTACCAATGCACCTTGGATCAAGAGGAAACCCAGGTACAGCAAATACTTCTCTATTTTGCTCTAAAGCAAAATTTGCTGTAATAAGTGATCCAGACTTTAATCCCGCTTCAACTACTACTGTGGCAAGTGCTAATCCTGATATAATCCTATTACGTTGAGGAAAATGTTGACTAAGCGGTTTGAATCCTACAGGTAGCTCAGCTAAAAGCAAACCATTTTCTGATATTTCGTTATATAAAGCTTTATTTTCTGGCGGTTATATGTGGTCTATACCTCCAGCTATGACAGCAATTGTGTTATCAGTACTACTAGAGTGAACGGCTGTATCTATACCTCTTGCAAGCCCTGAAGTTGTAATATACCCAGCTTTTACTAGATCTTTAGATAAGCTAGATGCAAAAGATCTACAATTTACAGAACTATTTCTTGCTCCTACTATCGCAATGATTTTACTATGATTTAATAGCGAAATATTCCCTTTATACGATAAAACTGGTGGAGGATCAGCTATTTGTAATAATAACTCTGAATAATTTTGATCTTTATAGGTTATTAAATAACTTTTATGTTTTTCTAAGGATTCAAGTTCTTTTAAAGCCAAATCCCTAGAATAAATTTTAATTGGTTTTGACTTGCCACCTCTAAGTGAGAAATCTTGTGCATTTTCTAAAGCTTTGCTGGCTGAACCAAAAAACTTTATAAGATTGAAAAATGTTTTAGACCCAACATTTTCACTTCTGATGAGTCTTAATATATCTATAGTTTCATTGGAATAAGAGGGAGCTTTATTATTTGCAAAAATATTCCCAAACATAGTTTAGCTCCCATCAAAAAATATATTTATAGATTCTCAGCATTTGAAGTTAAGTAATCAGAGACACCTTGTTTTGTAGCTTTCATAGCTTGATCTCCTTTTTTCCAACCTGCGGGGCATACTTCACCATGGGTGTCATGATGATCTAATGCATCTATCATTCTAAGAGTTTCATCAACATTTCTTCCAAGTGGCAAATCATTGACCAAGTAATGTCTTATTTTAAAATTTTCATCAATTAAAAAAGTTCCTCTAAATGATATACTCTCATCACTTAAAACATTATAATTTTTTGAAATTTCTTTACTTAAATCTGACACTAATGGAAATTGGACGTCTCCTATTCCACCTTTATTAATTGACATTGATTTCCAAGCGTGATGCGAAAAGTGAGAATCAACACTTACAGCAACTATCTTTGTGCCTCTAGAATGGAAATCCCCGAGTCTATTATTAAAAGCAAGAATTTCTGAAGGACAGACAAAGGTAAAATCGAGAGGATAAAAAAATAAAATACCTTTATGTCCTTTTAAGTAATTTTTTAGACTAAAATTATTGTCTATTGAGTTATCTGGCATAACTGTTTTTGCTGTAAAATCTGGGGCTAGTTTACCTATGAATACCGTCATTGTATATCTCCTAATAATTTTTGTACATCTTGGTAAACAGATAATACAGATAATATTTTTTGAAATCAACCTAAAGAAAATCAACTAAAAATTTAGTGAAAATTAATTCTAAGCATTAGTGCAGAGAGTGTAATGATATATAAGAAATTATTACAAACAAAAAATATAACCTGATGTTTAAAAATTATATAAAAAAATTACGTAATTCTAATCAAAAAAAAAGTGCATCTATTCTGAATATCCCAGACTTCATGTTTTCCTCTGAAAACAGAGTTAGTTCAGAGCAATATTTTGATAATGTAATAGTACATCGATGTGTAAGTTTAATAGCTTCATCAGCTAGTCATGTTCCATGGTTAGTATATAAAAATCATGGAAATAGAGTTGTTGTTCCCAATCATCTTGCTGCTAAGTTACTAAAAAACCTAATCCGGAAGTATCTGGAGCGGATTTTTTTACTGAAGTAATTTCTAATTTGTTGCTTTATGGTAATAGCTATATTTTTTTAGCAGGATTTGATACTTCTAATGCTTCTGGGATATATAGTTTGCATTCAAAAGCAGTTGAAATCATTGTTCAAGGAAATAGAGCCGTTGCTTATAGATATAGAAACTCTAATTCTGAAAAAACATATCCAATTGATAGTACAAACAGAATGAGTCGTGTTTTGCATTTTAAGAATTATCATCCATCTAATCATTTATATGGTTTATCATCACTTGCAGCTGCAGCAAAATCTATCAATTTATACTCACAAACTTTGGCTTGGAACAGAGCTCTGCTTAAAAATGCTGTTAAACCTAGTGGAGCATTAGTTTTTCAGGATGGTAATGGTTATTTAAATGATGAACAATTCGAAAGACTTCAACAGCAATTTTATGATAATTTCAGTGGATCTTCCAATTCAGGCAAGCCTCTGGTGCTTGAAGGAGGTCTGAAGTGGCAAGAAACTAACAATGCTGAAAGATTTGAAAAGTTTCTAGAATTAAAGGACTCAAGTGCTAGAGACATCGCTATAGCTTTTAACATCCCACCTCAATTGCTTGGTATTAACGGTGATAATACATATAGCAACATGCAAGAGGCAAGGCTTGCTCTGTGGGAGGAGAGTATTGTTCCGTTACTGGATAAATTATCTGATGGTTTAAGCAATTGGTTTTCATATTGGTTTGAAGAAGATTTGCTAATTGATTTTGATGTGATGCAATATCAGCTCTTACCGAGCGAAGAGAAAATCTATGGTCTAAAATAGCTAGCGCTTCTTTTATGACACTAAATGAGAAAAGAGCATTTGTAGGATTAGGAGCCTTAGAAGGTCAGGGCGATTGCATGAAATTTAGAAGGTGTATATTAGGATATCATAGAGAATATATATTTAATATATTTCTAAAAATATTTTATTATCAGCTATTATTTTTATGTAAAAAAAAAAAAAATTCTTTTTATAACATCAATCATGATTTTTAAGATGAGAAAACTATTAAGCTATTTAGCTTTTAAAAAATTTAAGCATTTATTGCTGGTTAACTAAGTATATTAAGTAAGTAATTATCATCCCAAGCGGAATGCTT
>JBGCEX010000033.1:0-13380 GCA_045106635.1 Rickettsiaceae bacterium
ACAAATCCTAAATAAAATCATCTCTAGGTGCTAGACATGGATTATCATTATACGATGGTAAATCACCAGTTACATCAAAGTCATAAGGATATGGCATACTTAACAGTTTAGCATGTATATCATCAAAATAACTCAAGATTGATTGTGAAGAAAATAAATCTTCACTACTATCTTTAAACTCAAGATCTAACTCAGGTGATATAGTAATATAAGGCTCTAAAGCACTTTCAATTGTATATCCATCAATATATTTTGAACCAAGTTGAGATTCTCTGAATCCACCCAAACTATTCGTGCTTTCATAAGTATCCTTCTGTCTAAACCCATCAACAAAAAGCCTCCAGTAATCTTGTCGATTAAGAGTTTCTAAATATTCCGTTACATTAGTAATCTTACTCTTAATAGTTTTTGACATTTTGTTTCTCATATAGTTTTATTTGAAATAAGTTATATATTAAAATGTCAAAATAGAAACTTACTATTACTTAGTATAAAACAATAATTCATATCTTTTTGTTAAAAATAAAACTAAAGAATTATCAATCATATTATATAATCAACTTAGTTCTTTCCATTCTTAACTTTTTTACTTAAGTATAAATACTTTCTCTGTTTTTACTAGTTACTTATTTAACATTAATTAACTTCTTGACATTATTAGTATTAAATTATATAAATGTATATAAGTTTAAAAAAAATCAATTAAATTTTTGTTAAGTTTAATTGAAGTTAATATTTACAACGAAATAAATATGAGATTTAAAATGACAAAGTTTGAAACAATGTGGAATCAACCTAGTGCGTTTATCTTGGGCATGCTAAAAGCAACTCCTAAAGCTGTTGCAAATCATACAGTAAAATTTGTGGGTCATAATGTTAGGTAGCCTAACCCACGCTGGAAAAGTTATTTTAAAAGTAGCTGAAGAAGCAGCAACTTTTATTTGGGAAACATTAAAAGATTTTGGCAATGAGTTTGTTGAAGGTTTTAATGATGTATTAGAAGCTGGTATAGAGGAAGCAACAGAAGCAGAAAAACTAAACGTTACTTCTATTTCTTTAGAAGAACAGGATATTGACTTAGTTGGAAATAACTCTATAGATTTAGCAGCAGCAGAAGCAGCTTAATTAGTGAGTGTCTATTCTAATTACTATCTATTAAATAGGGCGGGTGATATTTCACCTGTCCTATTTTTATATGTTTTACTTAAACACTATTTAGCTATACACGCAAAGTAATTCACGTCTATATCATCAGATAAATACCAATTATTTGTTAAAGGATTGAATTTAAGACCAGTAAGATCTTTCAGATAAAAGTTTTTTTGCTTAATAATATTATGTATTTCTGATGGTTTGAGAAATTTCGAATGATTATGTGTATTAGTAGGCACCCATTTTAAAATATATTCAGCAGCAATTATTGCTTGAGCATAAGATTTTATGGTACGGTTAATAGTTGATAGGATGAGGATTCCATTTGGCTTTATTAATTTTAATAAATTTTGAATAAATTCCTGTTGATTCGCTACATGTTCTACTACCTCTAAACATAATACAATATCATATAAATTTTTAGGATAAAGATTAATATATTCTTCAACAGTAATATTGATAAAATTTATTTTGAGATCAGCTTTTTTGGCATGTTCGCAAGATGCTTTTATATTATGGTTATTTGCATCAATAGCAGTAACATTTGCTCCGAGTTTACAAATAGGAGCACTTATTAAACCACCTCCACAACCGATATCTATAATATCAAGATGTGTTAATGGTTTTGCGGTTTTAGCAGAGGTTTCGGAAATATTGAAATGTTCCGTAATTTTGTTTTTAATATATTCTAATCTTATAGGATTTATTTTATGTAAAATTTTGAATTCACCAAATTCATCCCACCACTCATTTGATGTTTTGTTGAATTTATTTAATTCATTATGATCAATTGATGAGTTTTTAGTCATTGAATTCTCAACTTGTCAGGTTAGGTAAGTTAATTAATAAATTATTCTTCAAAAGGTTACTCTAAAGTGATAGAATGTTCAACGATTAAAATAACAGATGTTTGTAAGTGATAATCTATGGCTCTAATTGTCCAAAAATTTGGTGGCACCTCAGTTGCGGATGTTCCAAGAATTCAGAAAGTAGCAAGAATTATCCTAAAAGAATATGCAGATAACCATAAACTTGTCATAGTAGTTTCTGCTATGGCAGGTGTTACTAATTCTTTAATTAGTAACTGCAGTGAGGTTTCACAATTAAACTCATATGATCATATGCAAGAATATGATGCAGTTGTTGGTAGTGGTGAAATTCTAACTTCTGGATTACTTGCCCTTGAATTGCAAAAACTTGGTGCAAAAGCAAAGTCAGTACAAGCGTGGCAAATACCTATTTTAACAGATGATGTTTTTGCCAATGCTAAGGTAGAGTCGATCAATTCTGAATTTATTCATAACTTATTAAAAAATGGTATCATACCAGTTATTACTGGTTTCCAAGGGGTAACAGTGAACAAACAAATTACTACACTTGGTAAAGGAGGGTCTGATACAACAGCAGCTCTTATTGCAGCAGCAATTGGTGCAGATAGAGTAGATATTTACACTGATGTTCTAGGAGTATTTACTGCTGATCCAAGAATTGTTCATGAGGCTTCTAAGATTGATCATATTTCTACAGATCAAATGCTTATTTTAAGTAGCTACGGAGCTAAGGTATTACATCCAAGAGCAGCTCTTGCAGCTGCACGGTATAAATTTGATATGAGGGTGTTATCTTCCTTTGAAGATGATCCTGGCACATTAATAAGTTCAAAAAATTTTGATAAGAGATTCACAATGGAAAATAGATTGATTACTGCAATAACATCAAATAAGAATATTATTCAAATTGAAATTATTTGTACTCCTAATAGTTTTGTTGAAGTAATTAAGAAATTTACTGAAGAATCTTTAGTTGTAGATAAAATAGAAATTTGCGATTCCAATAAAATAGTTTTAGTTGCCGCTTTAGCTGATAAAAATAAATTTGAAGTTATTTTGGATAGTTTGAAAAGCATCTCTAAAATATTAATTTATGATATTAAGTCAAACATTTCTACAGTTACAGCCGTTGGTTATGGTATAAAGAACGATAATGGAATTTGTTTTAATATCATTGATTTATTAAATAAACAACAGATAAAAATTAAAGAAATTGATGTAACTGAAACTAGTTTTACAGCAACGCTAGAAGATCAAGATACTGAAAAAGCTATCAAATTATTGCATAAACATTTTAGAATATAATGTCGGATAATAATTAAATGCAACGTAAGAAGTCAAAAAAATCTATGATTATCGACGCTTTGACTCGTATGAGATTTATCTCTCAGGAAGAAAGCTCTGTATTTTTAGTTGTTTTTGTTCTTTCTTGCGTAGCTTTAATTATCTTCTTACAACAAATATTTTATCAAACAGAGAATATACTTCTTTATGGTCAAATGGTTTTTTGGTTGTGGATGACCATATTTCTTGCTTTTCTAGTGGAATCTATAACTATCGATCAAAATTCAGAACTTGTTTTGAAAAGAGTTAGTGCAGGGTGGGGGTTAGTTAAAAAACTAAATTCACTTACGGATATTCATCATTATGAAAAAGTTACAAAGAAATCAATAAAAACTGATGATTTAATTTTACTAAAAACTGGCGACGAAGTACCTTTTGATGGAGAATTGGTAAAAGGCAGAATCTATGTTAATGAAACAAATAATACAGGCACTTTAGAGTTAAAGTTAAAAAGTCCAACTAAAGATAATCTATTAGTTACGGGAAGTATAATAGATGGAACTGATAGGGTTATAATGAAAGTTAGCTTTTCTAATCACAAATCATTCTTCACTAGAATAACTAGGTTACTTCGAAATATCAATAGGCAGGCTATGCCCTCAGAAATAGCCCTGCAGAGATTAATGCTGGGCTTATCATTATTATTCATTAGTGTGCTTTTTGTTATATGGTCGCTTGCTAATTATGTAGGACTGGAAATGCCAATTATTTATCTTATTGGTTTAATGGTGATTTTATTACCAACTACAATGTCTAGCTTGCAAAGAATTATAATCTATAATGGAAAACTAAAGCTTTATACTCGTGATATCATTGTTCAAGATCAAGTAGCTTTTGATAATGCAGTTGACATTAATGTGGTGCTACTTGATAAAACAGGAACTTTAACTTTTGGCGAAAGAAAGATGATTGAGTTTAAAGCGACTGTAAAAGGTGCTAAAGAAGATTATTTACGATATTTATATTTATCATCCGTAAATGATAACACTCAGGAAGGAAAGAGTATAACGTCGTTTGTTATAAAAAATTCTAGATTATTAAACAGGGAAATAAAAACAGATCTATATGAATACTTACCATTTTCTGCGTCTCACCCTATTAGTGGATGTAATTATGATAATTTAGAAATTAGAAAGGGTAGCCTGAAAACCATAGCAAAATATCTTGGAAAAACTATCCAATCTCTGCCAAAAGAAATTCAAAATATAATAGATGAAGTGGCAAAAACCCACGGCACTCCTTTAATTTTTGTTGTTAATAAAAAAATTCTTGGGGTTATAAATTTGCGTGATAATTTTAGGAATGGAGTTGAAAAGCAAATTAGTGATATTCAAAATGCAGGGATAAGTACAATAATGCTAACAGGAGATAATAGTATTACAGCTTCTTATGTTGCTAAGAAACTTGGTGTTAAAAAGTTTTATGCTGATAGCACACCAGAAAAAAAACTTAAGTTAGTTAAATCTCTTCAAGAACAGGGGTTGGTTGTTGCTATGTGCGGTGATGGTGTCAATGATGCATTGGCACTGGCTCAAGCAGATATAGGCTATATTTTTGCAGATAAAAGTCGATCCCATACTGTTTTATTAAGTAACATTATTGCAAAAAATTATGATTTATCAGCTATTCTCGAGTTAAAGAATGAATGTAAAAAAATTACTGTAAGAAGAGGAGGGGTGACAGTGTATTCTATCATTTCTGACTTAGCAAAATATTTTGTTATTGTTCCAGTATTATTTAGCATAGAGTTTCCGGCTTTATCGAAGCTCAATGTTATGCAATTTCATTCACCAGAAAGTGCTTTGCTTTCTTCAGTTATATTTAATGCACTTATTATCCCTTGCCTTGCTCCATTAACTTTTTATAATTTAAAAATAAAAAAGGATAAGACTTATTTATGGCGCATAATTTTATTTTGTGGTTTTGGAGGTCTTGTTTTTCCGTTCTTATTTATCAAATTGATAGAATTTATTATTTATAGATTAGGATTAATCTAATGAAAAACTTAATGTTAAGTTCATTATTATATAGTTTTTGTCTTGTAGCTATCGCTCTTTATAGCTTAACGATTTATATGGTTGGTCAAACTTTATGGCCAGATAAAACAAAAGGAAGTCTAATTTTAGATAAAAATAATAACATTAGAGGTTCTTATCTAATTGCTCAGCAGTTGAAAGGTTTGAAATATTTTAAGCCTAGACCAAATATAGAATTTAATTCTGAATGTGATATAGCTATATATAATAATAATTTCAAAGATACATTAATTCGTAATTACGATGAAAAAGCAAGCCATTATGACGTAACAATGATGACAACATCTTCAAGTAAGCAGGATCTGTTTATTACAAAAAGAGAGGCTGTTTTTCAGGCTCTAACTGTGCAAAAGCTAGGGGAATTGATATTAACATAATTTATGCATTAATTGACCAACATGCACTTAATAAGCAAAAAGTATTTTTTGAGCTAGATATAGTTAACACTTCTATTCTTAACGGCATACTAGATGATTATTATAAAAATTAATTAACCTGAGGAATAATAATATTATCTCTTTGTTCTTTCTCCCATAGCATATTTAATAAGAATTTTTTTAAAAGATGGAAAGCTTTCAATAGTTTTGAAAGCAGCTTGCCTAGCTCCGTGAAATATTCTAGAAGTTGGCGAGAAAGCACTATTAATAGTATCTGTTATTAATAGCATATTTTCATTATCTTGTTTTCTTTGTTTTTGATAAATATCTAAAATTTCAGACGTGATACCTTCTGTAGCGATTAAATTAGATAAACAATCTATATCTTTTATGCCTTGGTTGAGACCTTGTCCTGCAAGAGGGTGAATAACATGTGCTGTATCAGCAACTAAAGCTATACTCTTATTATAATATTTCGTAACAGTATATGCTTTGAGTGGAAAAGCAGCTGCTTTGCTTTTTATTTGAATTTTTCCTAGAAATGCACCAAAATTTTCCTGAATTAAATAAGTGAATTCATCTTCTGGTAAATTTAGAATCACCGATGCATGGTCTTTGGGAACTGTCCAAACAATAGAAGATCTATTAGGATCTTTTAGCGGTAATATAGCAAATGGTCCATTTGGTAGAAAATGTTCTACAGCGCTACCTTCGTGATTCTTTTCGTGTTCCACAATAAAAGTTATAGCTTTTTGTTTATAATCTTTTTCTATATCGTTAGAAAAGAATAAACTCTTTGCTTTAGAATTTTTGCTATCGCAAACTATAAGTAGTTTGCAAAGCATTTTAGTATTATTACTTAAAGTTAGCTGACAATAATCTGGATGATTAATAATTTCTTGATATTTTATATTATCTAAAATATTGATGAATTTATTGTCTTGAACTAAGTTATAAAGACATTTTTTAAATTTTGTATTTTCTACTAAATATCCCATAATTTCATTTTTTGGGGTATCGTATGTTGCAAAATGTAACATTTCAGGAGCTTTGTTATCAACGACATAGATATCATTGATTGCCCCACATAATTTTGATAGTTTTTCCCAAACACCAATTTTATTAAACACTTCTTTTGAAGCAGAATTAATTGCAGTAGTTCGAACATCATCAAAAAATCTATCATCCTTGGTAGATTTCGCTTCAATAATTGTGCTTTTAATATTATATTTTGCTAGAGCAAGTGCTGTAATCATGCCACTTAGCCCTGAACCAAGTATAATTATATTATTGTGATTGCTCATTTTGTTGTTCTTTTTTATGTTTGTGTAAAAAATACTTTAAATAAGCTGTACTGCCCACAACACTAAGTAAAAAATATATTAAAGCAATATCAATATATGAACTGTTAACCTTGTAGCTACCTAAAAAACAGATGACTAAAGAGACTAAGCTAGTCCCAGTATTTAAAAATAATAATTTTGCAAATATTTCTTTTTGTAAAAAAATACCACAAATTACTATTACTAAAAAAACTAATAATATAGTTAAATAAATATTTAATATCATTTTAATGCTTACTTTGTAACGCTCTACTTTTCCAGTTTTCTATATAGAGTTTAGCCAACTCTCTGTCATCAATCAACAAAACATTTTCAGCATTTTTTTTATCAGCTGCTCTAGTAAAATTGAAAGAACCGGTTATAAGTTTTTTTCGATCAATTACCATAACTTTATTATGAGCAATGCCAGGCATTTTATCATAAAGAACAGTTATGCCTATTTTTTTTAATTCTGCAAAAACCCCTTTATTATCACTTAAATTGCCTCCATCTAATAAAACTCTAACTTTAACACCTCGCGCATGAGCATTTTTTAGTTGATAAATTATCATATCAGATGTTAAGCCATATGCTTGAACAAAAATGGATTCTTTAGCCTGCGATATTTGTTGTGCAATCAAACTGCCGCAACCAGATGGCGGTGTAAAACAAATATTAATTTTATCAGTATCTGTCTGGAATTTATGCCAAGTACCTATACCAACCATTTCCTCGTAAGTAATACCAAGACTTATTCCCAAAGTTAAAATGACCAAAATAGAGCGTATAGGACTTTTGCTAAAAGTAAAAAACTTCAAGAAATGGTTGATTTGAGATTTTTTAAAAACTCTTTTTCTTGCCATAAGTAAATAATATTTAATATTTTGAATATTTGCTAGATATTCTTATTTTATGCTACAAATATACTAGTTACAATAAACTAGCCTTGCAATGATTTTAACCCTTCTGATAAGTTAAATATTTTGTTTTTAAATTGAGGTTTTGACATTACCAAGGAATTAAGACGTAATTTAATCAACGCTTCATTACTAGTTGGCAAATTGGTGGCAAATATTATAAGATCTTGATCATTTGCGCAGTGATTTCTTGGAATATTAAGTATCTGAGCGCATTCTTCCCGTAGGGCAATAAATTGCAATAAATTATTTGTTAATTCTGTGCTTTCATTATGTAGTCTCATTTTATGAAGTATTTTTTCTGGCACGAATTTATATGAAGTAGGATTTAATAATTTGGCACTTTTTGCATTATAATTATCCCATAACTTTCTAGATGTAAGAGTTTCAGACAAAATTCTATGCAAAGGCACTAAAAATTCTGTATCACGTATTGCATATTCTAATAATCCTTGAGGCAATGGCCTTTCAAGCCAATTAGCTTTTTGAAAAGATTTGTCTATATTAATGTTTAACATCGTGTTACATAAGCTCCTATATCCCATTCCTTCAGCCATACCACAAACATTTGCTGCTATTTGTGTGTCGAAAACATTTTTTGGTAAAATACCAAAAAGCTTTAGTAATATTTCAAAATCTTGATCTGGAGAGTGAAAAACTTTTAAAATATCATTACTAATCAATATATTCTTTAAATTAGAAAGGTTTATTTTAGCAAGCGCATCTATTATTATTTTTTGCTTAGAAGAGCTGATTTGAATAATGCTTAAAATTGCATAATAAGTTCTTCTTCTATGAAACTCAGTATCCATATAAAGAATTTTTTCACGCGATAAATCTTCACATATCTTATTAAAGTCAGATTGGTTATTTATGAATATCATAATTTGATTGCCTAAAACGCTTGTTATATATATGATTACTTGATTAGAATTATTTAATATTATTAAACTTATGCATAAATACAGAACTCACAATTGTAATGAGCTTCGTAAACAATTTGTTAGTCAAACAATAAAATTATCTGGCTGGGTTCATAGACGCAGAGACCATGGTAATCTATTATTCATAGATCTTAGAGATCATTACGGAATAACGCAATTAGTTTTTACAGATCAAAATTTAAGTTTAAAGGATAAGGCTAGTCATTTACGTTATGAAAGTGTTATTACAGTTGAAGGAAAAGTAGTAGCGCGTGATAAAGATAATATAAATAATACGATAGATACAGGCGAGATTGAAATCTTGGTAGCGGATTATATTTTAGAATCAGACTCAGACATGTTACCATTTAGTGTTAATTCTGAACAAGAAGCGCCAGAAGATACTAGACTGAAATATAGATTTTTAGACTTAAGACGTGAGAAATTACATAATAATATAATACTTCGTTCTAATATCATTGCTGAAATTAGGAAATATATGACTTCCCAGAGTTTCACTGAGTTCCAAACTCCAATTCTTACGGCAAGTTCTCCAGAAGGAGCTCGTGATTTTTTGGTACCAAGTAGGTTGCATCCAGGAAAGTTTTATGCATTGCCTCAAGCACCTCAGCAATTTAAGCAGATGCTTATGATGTCAGGGTTTGATCGATATTTCCAAATAGCTCCATGTTTTCGTGATGAAGACGCAAGGGCAGATAGATCACCAGGTGAGTTTTATCAACTTGATATTGAAATGTCTTTTGTTACTCAAGAGGATGTTTTTAGTACGATAGAACCATTAATGTTCGAAATTTTTAGCAAATTTGGTAACAAAAAGATTTCTAAATTTCCTTTTGTAAGAATTCCATATGCTGAATCTATGCTTAAATATGGAAGTGATAAACCAGATTTGCGTAATCCAATTGAAATTGTTGATGTAACAAATATTTTTGCTGACTCATCATTTACTGTATTTAAAGATAATATTAAAAAAGGCTCTGTAGTTAGAGCAGTTCCTGGATCAAAAGTAGCTGCTAAATCACGTAAATATTTTGATGATTTAACTAAATTTGCTATTGATGAAGGCGCAAGTGGTCTTGGTTATATTACTTTTACTGAACAAGGTGAAGCTAAAGGGCCTATAGCAAAATTCTTAAGTAGTAACCAATTGGATAGTTTAAAAAATATTGCAAAAATAACTAATGGAGATGCAGTATTCTTTATCTGTGCTAAATATCTAGAGGCGTCAAAATTGGCTTGCAGAATTAGGACGAAATTAGCCGTTGATCTTGAATTGATAGATTATAATCGCTTTGAATTTTGTTGGATCACTGATTTTCCATTTTATGAATTTAATGAAGATACAAAAAAAATTGACTTTAGTCATAATCCATTTTCTATGCCTCAAGGAGGAATTGAAATTTTAGAGAAAGCTAAAACACAAGAAGAGTTGCTTCAAATCAAAGCTTTTCAATATGATATAGTTTGTAATGGTATCGAACTTTCAAGCGGAGCTATTAGAAATCATAAACCAGATTTAATGTATAAAGCTTTTGAAATAGCTGGATATTCTAGGGAAGAAGTAGATGCTCAGTTTGGCGGAATGATCAGGGCGTTTAAGTATGGAGCTCCTCCGCATGGTGGTCTTGCCCCTGGTATAGATCGTATGGTAATGCTAATAGCAGATACTGTAAATATTCGCGAAGTAATAGCTTTTCCAATGAATCAACAAGCTGAAGATTTGCTTATGGATGCACCAAATTATGCTGACGAAAAACAACTTCGTGAACTAAATATTATGTTATCACCTTCTGTAAAAAACAAATTACCCCGTCCATGAAAAATATCTATAGTAAAGAAAAGCATTGCAAGATGAGAGTTACAGGACAATGAAAACCATTGAAGCATCTCATTAAAATATAAAATAGTTTCTAGAGATATTCATTTTGAAGATTAATAAAACAACAGTATAATTCTGTGTTTCTATAACAATAAATGTAAATTTTTAATAATCAAATTTTATATAGTTTTGTAATAATATTATTAATTGATACAATAGTGTTGTAATTCGAGTAAAAGTTTACTCGAAAAATTTATTAATAAACTAGTACTATGGCGAAATTACATGAAGATGCAAGACGAAATAAACCCGACTATTGGTATGAAGATTCAGACATTAATAAATTACTAACTACGCAACTTGGTGATAGAGCCGTAATAGTTCCAGCCATATCTAATAGTCAAGAATTTATCCATAGTGCTTTAGCAAATACTCTACTTGAAATTACTCCTAAAAAACCCGCTGTGATTCCCATAAATTTAGGAGAAAATCATTGGGCATCAATGGTAGTACATAGAAATGAAGATGACAATTTAGTTGTGTTTTTTAATGATTCTTTAGGTAGCCCTATTAATTTAAGCAAAAGTTCAGAAAGTGGAAAATATATTGCAGCTATTAATGAATTGTCAAATACTACTGCAGTAGTAATGGATTTGCAAATGAGACAGCAAAGTGATGGTGTTTCATGCGGACCTTTTACAACTGAAAATCTGGTAGCTCTTGCAAGTCTTAAACCTAATCAACTTACTGAAGTAGCAGCAAAAGAAAAAATAAACTCTGTAGAGAAAGACCCATTAAGAATTCGTCAATCACATGGTGATTTTGCAAAACCTTTAGTTCAAATTGAAACATTTGGCAAAGAAAGTAGCTGGAAAAAGAAGGGAGAAAAAGAAGGAGGGGCAAGGGGAGCTGGTGAATATGGAGGAATCTATACTAATGGTAAAAAAACAGCTTTAATTAAACAAGACTCACACTCACCAAATTTTGATATTGCTGAATATATGAGTTCTAAAATTTTTGCAGCTGTATCTCCAAATACTGGTGCAGTTGTTGAGATGATGGTGCCAGAGGGGCAAGAAAAAGGTATACCTGGCGATGGATCTAATGTTTATGTACGGTCTGAGTTTTTTGATAATTACTCTGATATGTTCAAAGACATGGATAAACACATGCCTGAAAAAGATAAGCCTAGCAAATTATTTCGCAAAGATGGTCGCCCATTACTCATGGGTACTAGACAGAAATTTAGCAAGGTAATAAGTAAAGCTATTGATGGTTTGGGGTATCAAGGATTTTCTAAGATAGCTCCTGGTTCGTTGCTCGTTGGTGATTTTGATATGCATACTGGTAATATTGGAGTTATTCGTGAGCCAGGTAAAGATCCTCAACTTAAACGCATTGATTTTGGTTGGGGTTTTGCTAATTTAACAAGAGATGTACATCCACATTCAATATCAAAACATATACCAGGGCAGGGTCCTACTAATCACTTTCGTGAATTTCCACGTCGATATAAATTAACAGAGGAGTTTGTAGAAGGATTAAATCAGTCAGCTAATGCTGATATTGCATCAGTATTAGATAAATCGTTTGATGAACTTAATAAATATTATAATAAACCTGTTTTACAAAAATGGGCACAACATGCAATGTCTAAGGAATTTGGCAAGCAAAATGTTGATGAAATTAATCTAGATCAAGTTAAAAGTACTTTAAAAGATGTAATGCAAGCACGTCAGGCTTCTCTTAAAGAGTTTGCCATTGAAATTAAACTTGGGTTAATTGCTGAACCAACAAGTAAAAAATTTAAAAAAAATATACCATAGATCGCGTAGAACTCAAAAAACTAGTAAAAGAAAACCCAGACTATTTTGAAAAAATATCTAATGGCACAAAAAAAATTAGATTAAGAGATAAAAAACTTGAAAAAAGCAACACATATAAAAAGTTATTAAAACAAGAAATTATTGCTGTAAGAGCCGAGATAGCAGTTGAAAAAAACACTCCTGAACAATTTCAGTCCGATGTTAGCAGTGTCTTACAAGAAAAATTAGGTAGAAACCTCAATAGAGACGAGTTAGAGCAAGTGCAATATCTAGCACATGATCTAGAACATGTTAATGATGGGCAGGCAATGGCTTCACTAGATAAAGGCCTTCAATCAATCTTAAATGTTACCGAACTAGAAGCTGCTGATCTTGATTCAGTTATCGAATTAGTTGCAAATTATCACAAAAAAGAACCTGAAAAAGCTAAGGTAACATCAGCTCTAGAGGATTTTAACGCTGCTCATGAACATGACGGAAGAACAGAAGAACAAACCGTCGTCAGAGCCAAAGACAGTGCTATGTTTATTGACGATTCTGTTGTCTCTCCAACATTGCCTTCTAGTGGTGTAGCTTCTGAATCTAGCGAAATTGACCCCATAACTGAAGCTATACGCAGAGAGATCCTAACAAAACAACAAAAACTGTTACAAGAGGAAATAGCTACTAGTGATCCATCTGTTACAGCTATGGATGCTGAAAAATTTAGAGAATATTTAATTTCGGAAAAAGGCAAAGAAGAATCTGCAAAAGTTTTTGCAAAACCAGCAATGCAGACAGCCCTTAATAAAATTGAAGTTGAAGGTTACAAAG
>JBGCEX010000034.1:0-8229 GCA_045106635.1 Rickettsiaceae bacterium
AGTTTTTTAAGTATAAATTCGACAATTGTAATATCTTGGGCAGCAATTCCAGTTAAATCAGTAATAATAAACTCTGCAGTTAATTTTTTGTTTATTTGTAAAATATTTCCAAGTTCGGTGATATTCTTGATTGTAAGAAACGGTTCTGTCGCATCTGTTGTCAAAGTTAATTAATGATAATACACTCAAGGTAAAAAAGTTCTAGAATGAGATATGCGGTTTCACCTAAATTAACAAAACATTTCAAAGGTTTTTGCTCATCACCAGAAATAATAATGCTGTTCGTTTATATGAAATGCAGATTTTCCTTAAGCTATCGAGAACTTGAAGAGATAGCTCATATAAGAGGCGCTGTAATAGATCATAGCACTCTGCAAAGATGGATTCAAAGATTTGTTCCATTGATAGACAAGCAAGTTAGAAAAAGAAAGAAACCAGTTGGATCAAGTTGGCGCATGGATGAAACTTATATAAAACTGAATGGTTGCTGGATTTACCTTTATCGCGCTGTAGATTCCTTAGGAAATACTATAGAGTTTTTTGCTAAGAAAGCGTAGGGATCAAGGAGCTGCGAAAGCCTTTTTTCGTAAAGCATTTAAAAATAATGATATTCCCGAAAAGGTAAATATTGATAAAAGTGGCAGTAATAAATCAGCTCTCAAAAGTAGCAATGATCATCTACCAGCAAATGAACAAATAGAAATTATTCAAAGCAAATATCTCAACAATATTATGGAGCAAGATCATAGATTTATTAAGAAATGAACAAGGCCTATGCTGGGTTTTAAAAACTTTCAATCTGCAAGAATTACTATTGCTGGATTCGCCAGTGATTTTTTTCAAGTAAAGCTATAGTTGTGATATCAGAGCCTTTTAATTTAGGAATTTCCAATAGTGATTGATAACAAGGTGTAAGAATAATTACATTGTCACCTGGATTGCACATTGTATGGAGAGCGCAAAATATACCTTCCTCTGCCCCTGCAAAACATAGTATATTATTTGCCTGTAGTTTTGGATATAAACTCAGTGCAATTTGCTCTCTTAATATAGGCAAACCTGGGCTTTCTGTGTAACCAAGTCTTAAATCGTTCCATAATTTTTTATCTTCTGAGTCTGCTATATGTATAATCTCTTGCATGCTAAAACTTTCTGCATCTGAAGAGCATAATAAATAAGGAGCTGTAAACTCATGTTCAGCTAAATATTTTTCTAACTTAAATGTATTTATAGTCATTAATTTCTCAATTCTTTCAAATATTTAAATATAGTTGCTCGTCCTATTTGTAAAATATGGGCAACATAATCAACAGCATTTTTTTTCATCAAATGCTCCTATAGTGAACAAATGCTCAACTAATTCCTTATTTTTGGAAGAGTTTAAATCATCAAAATGCCATTTTTTTTTGTTAAGAAAAGTATGAATTGCTATATGTAATCTTCCTGCCAGTCGTTTTTGAACAAATTTTCAGGCTTGCTGGTTTCGTCTTGGTTTAAAAAAACTGTACCTAAATTTTTCATCTGATTGAATATAGAAACATCACAATTGATGCAAATCAACCATTTATTTTCTACCGGGATTGAAATTGACTTAACAAGACGTCCATCGAAATTAATTTTTGGGTAGATTGTTTTGTTTATATCTGTTTCAAAATTTTTTATCTTTAAAAGGGAAGGGTCTCCTAATTTTCTATTAGAAAGATTACCATTAATATAATAAATTGTATCTGATGTAAGATCATGAATTACTACTTCAACTAAAGGTTTCATTAGAATTACAATAAAATTACACAGAGCTATATAATTTGATATGATCATTTTGTACTGATTAATCTTATTAAAGAGTAAATATAGACTAAATAGTATTGCAGTCAAGAGGTTTTAGACTATAACCAAATTTATAATAGATAAAGCTTATACATCAGTATTCTGAAATTAAGGAGTCAATATTGACAAAAATGCGGAATATGATACAACTTGATAGCTGAAAACAAAGTAAAAGAAGTCATGTGGAATTATGGCGAGCTATAATCTGATGTGTTGTAATCGCTAAAGTAAAAATTGTTCTATCTATAAATATGACCAGATACAACCTTGCTATACCGGAAAATTTACATGGACAGAGAGTAGATAAATCACTTTCTTTATTATGTCATAATGTCTCTCGAAGCCAAATTCAAAAAGCTATCAAAAATCAAAAGCTGATATTAAATAACGAAATCATTTTAAATTTATCCATGAGAGTCAAAGAAGGTGATCAAATTGATTTGCTTATTGAAGAAGAGATTCAAACCGGAATAGAACCAGCAAATATCCCTCTTGATATTATTTATGAAGATGCTGATTTGATAGTATTAAATAAATCTTCCTCTATGACGGTGCATCCAGGAGCTGGTAACCATACAGATACTTTAGTTAACGCTTTGCTTTATTATACTACTAAACTATCTGATGAAGGAGGGGAAATTAGGCCAGGAATTGTACATAGATTAGATAAAAACACTTCAGGATTAATGGTCGTTGCAAAAAATAATGCGACTCATAGAGCTCTTGCGTCACAAATAGAATCAAGAATGCTTAAAAGAAAATATAAAGCTCTGGTTTGGGGAATAATTAGACCTCAAGATGGTACTGTCAACCAGCAAATGGGAAGAAGCAAGCTAGATCGAAAAAAAATGACAACAGTGAAATCTGGTGGTAAAATTGCGGTAACCCATTATAAAACATTAGAGATTTTTAAAAGTGGTATGTTAAGTTTAGTAGAATGTCAGCTTGAAACTGGTAGAACTCACCAAATTCGAGTGCATTTAAGTCATATTGGCCATTCTATTTTAGGTGATCAAACTTATGAAAACAACAAAAGAAAAGTCATTCCATGTCCTGATGTTTTAAAAACAAAGCTTATAGAATTTAATCATCAAGCTTTACATTCTTTTTATATCAGTTTTACTCATCCTACATCTGATAAGTTTATGGAATTTGAACAAGAATTGCCAGTTGATTACAGTGATCTTATTGCTTTTCTTAAGACAAGTTAGTTGACTTTTAAGAGTTTTGAAAATAAAGTCTTAAATAAAGAGATTTAGGGATCAGAATTATTGTGTGTAAAGTAAAAATTTTATTATTAGTTTTAACATTATTTTCATTATCAGCCTGTTTCGATGATAAAGATGAAGATGTTTGGATTGTTGGTACTAGCGCTGATAATCCTCCCTATGAATTTATACAAAATGGAGAAATAGTTGGATTTGATATTGATTTTATTACTGAAATTGGTAAAAAATTAGAAAAAAGAGTAGAGTTTAAAAATATGGAATTCCATACTTTACTTGCTGCTCTTTCTACTAGAAATGTTGATTTAGTTCTAGCTGGTCTGTCTGTAACGGAAGATAGGCTTCAAAAAGTAGATTTTTCTGACCCTTACACTTTTGCAAAAATCGCTATTTTGTATAGAGCGGAAGATAATTTTAATGATTCTAAAGATCTTAAGGATAAAAAAATTGGTGTTCAGCTTGGCACAATATGGAGCTTAATTGCTCATGATTTAGCTACAAGTAATGGATTTAGTATTATTTCATTGTCTAGCAATTTGATGCTTACAGAAGAGTTAAAATCTAAGCGTATTGATGCAGTAGTCTTAGAAGAAACTCAGGCTAAAAAATTTATTGAGATCTATCCAAGTATGTCTAGATTTGTTGAGAAAAATTTAAGCTCCTCATTCGCTATTGCAATGAGCAAAGGTTTTTTAGATAAAAACAACATAAATCATGCTATTAAAGATCTAAGAAGCAATGGAACAATTCAGACTTTAGTTAAAAAATGGGGATTAGTAGGTGCGAATTGAAGAATTTAAAGCTGCTGTAGGAAAATATCCAACTGGCGTGACTGTGATATCTACTAAATATAATAATAAATTTTATGGCTTTACAGCTAATTCATTTACTTCTGTTTCTCTAGACCCAGCTTTAATTTCTTTTTGTTTAAATGTAAAAGCTTCTAGTTTTGATGCTTTTTTAAAGACAAAAAACTTTGCTATTAATATTTTATCAACTAATCAGGCGGATATAGCTATTCGATTTGCTTCTTCCGCTACCAATAAATTTCAAAATATTGATTTCATAGAAAATAGTTCTAACACTCCTCTTATTAGCAATGTTTTAAGTTCTATAGAATGTGAGAATTATAAATGCATAGAGTGTGGTGATCATTATATTTTTATAGGCAAAGTATTGAAAGTGCAAATCAATAGTGAGGTAAGTATTAAAGATCCGCTGATTTATTATGGAAAATCTTATAGGGAACTAAAGTGACTATTAAGATTGGTTTACATGGTTCCTCTGGAAGGATGGGAATCGCAGTTACAGATGCTATTTTAAGACAGAATGATAAATTTTCATTAGCAAAAACTTTTACAAGATTTGAAGATGTGAATCAATTATTAGATTTTTGTCTAGCTGTTGATGTGATAATAGATTTTTCTGCTGCTGATGCACTACAAAATCTTCTTGAAATAGCAACTAAAGCTAATAGAAAAATAGTTATAGGTACTACGGGACTATCTAATATTCATATTCAATTAATAAAAGAAGCTGCGCAGTCTATAGCAATATTATATGCACCAAATACTAGTATTGGTGCAAATCTTATCATAGAACTGGCTGGAAAAATGTCTAAGATCTTAGCGGATTATGACGTAGAGATTATTGATACACACCATCGATATAAAAAAGATTCCCCTTCTGGGACAGCTCTTGCAATCGGTCAAAGTATAGCTAAAAATAGACAGCAAAAATTTGAAGATACTGCGGTTTTTGACAGAGTAAATAAAGGGGCTAGGCGAAAAGGTGAAATAGGTTTCTCCTCCCTAAGATCTGGTGGTATTTGTGGAAAACATGAAGTTATCTTTGCAGAAACCAGTGAAGTAATTACTATAGGCTCAGAAGCTTTAACGAGGGATGTATTTGCAGAAGGAGCATTATTTGCTGCTAAATGGTTAAATTCTGTGGTTACACCGGGGCTTTACTCAATGCAAGATGTACTGAAAATATAAAGCTGCGCAACAGAAATGTTAGAGTCTTGGGGTGCAATGTTTTGTATATTTGTGTTTCTTGGCAAATTGCAATTATGTGTATCGTATCAAAACACCTAAATTTTGTATTACTTCTTATTGTAAATTACTATCTGTTGAGCTTTAATCTTGATTGCCTTCTGGTATTTTATGGCTTATGAAATACCAGTTTATGTTGTGTGTCCTACAAATTTTGTCTTAATATCTCAAAAATTTTTAAAACTTTTTGAGATATGCGATTTTAGACTACAATTAAAATTGCTGATCTTCGCCAGAAATTTGGGATTCTCCTAGGAGGAGATCAGATAGATTATTTTCATCTACATTTGTAGTATGAGAATAAACATATAAATAATCATATATTATTTGACTAAGTTCATGATCATCAATTAAATGGTTTATCGTTGTTTTAACAGCTGACTTAGATATTTCTTCTTTTATTTGTGGGTGCATTATTGTACTACCTGCATGATCTAGTATGAAGTCAAAATTTATACAAGAGGTTTTAGATTGATCAAGCTGGTTAAATGTCTTTGATAACAATGTAGAATTTTGCGTTACTTTGTATACAGATTCTGCAGAACTATAAACAAACAATCCTTGATATTTAGGGTTAATAGTAATTTTATATAAATAATCATATATTATTTGACTTAGTTCGCTACTATGGATGACAGTATCTATAATTGTTTTAACAGCCGACTTAGACTTATATGTTTCTTCTTTTATTTGCACCCTATGATTATTTGCGCCAAAATATAACTCATGAAAACCGTATTGTTTTATAACTTTTTCCATCGTTAGTAGAATTTCTAATAAATATTTATCTCGTCCTGCCCGTGATTCAAATGAATTTAATACTAAAACATCCTCTTGCTTATCATTAACTCCTATCCAAGCATTGATAGCACCTTCAATTACATTGCCTTGTTTTAATACATAAAAACCAGCATCTGCTCTAGTAAATGCATCCACAACACATTGATCTGCATCTGCTAAATATTCAACTCCATAACAAGATTCAGACATTTTCCCAATAAACAAAGTCTTTAAGTTACCAGCTTCTAGTTTTTCAAAGGAATATTTCTGGTTAGAGAGGAGAAAATTAATGTTTGGCAATTGATCATCAATCATACGGCGTTGTATTAACCCATCTAAAATGTTATTGTAAACATACTCAGAATTGTCGTATTCTCGGCACAGTGTTGCAAGTTCTGGGCATTCTAATTCTCTGGTAAAACTTATATAATCCTTATAGTTAGTGAGCAGTGCAAATAAAACTTTATTAGAAGTATTTTGATTATCAGCTGCATAGTCAGCAATTATTTTTAAGGACATAATATCTACTCCACTTAACTTCAATAAATCAGCGTAAGCAAATAATTTTAATGCTGGTTTGCAAATTTCTATATTTAATTCATACCAAATAACTTTTTCTGCTGGAGAGAATATGGATAAATCAGGAAATCTTTTTGAAACAACAACGCTATTTTCTAGTAGTTTATGTGTAGATAAATCTAATTTATTAAGATATTGAATTATTTTGTCACTTGATCCAAATTGAAAAGCGAGCTTTAGAGCAATATTATTGAAATCAACCTCTCTGTAATCACTAGGATTATGTCTTGATAATGCTATAATAGGTGCTAATAATGCTTTAACTGCCTCTACTAAACTTGGGTTGATCAAACGTGCTGATTGGAAATAATCCTCAGACTGCTGTATTAAAAAAGTAGGTACATTATTCTCTCTTGCTTGTTGTGCAAGTATTTTTATTTGCTCTTCATCGGGTATCAGTGGTGTATCGAAAATATTTTCATTGGAGAAGCTTTTATGTGCCTCATTTATTAGGCTATTAAGATTAGCATCGTATATATCATCAAAATTTGTTTTAAGAGTGTTTAATATTACTGTAGCAGCTTTAAATCCAAGCTTTGACGTGTGAATAAGAAAAGGAGTGTTAACAAGAAGCATTTTAGCATTTTCAATATTTTTAAAAATCCCATAATTTAATTTATATTCTGATTTTTTTAAACATCTCTCAATATCATCAATTTCTTCTATTAGCCTTGTTACTTCGGTTTTTGCGTGTACACCATTTTTTTGAAAATGAAGCTTTGTTTATCCTCCGATGGTATTTCCTGATTTTTATTTGCTTTTTTCTTCCAATTAGCTATATAACTTGCTTTTTTTTCTGATAGTTAGTATCAAGATCCCTTATATTTAGCCTTAGGTCAGATATAGCTTGTATATGGTCTTGTTGCCAATTATTTGCATATAATAAATGCATTAAATCTGCAATAAAACTATATGTTAATTTTAGATTACTAGAATTGGCTTTGAATTTCATGAGTATGCCTTGATTGATTTAGCTGTTTATAACACATTTTCTATTCTTAAACAACAGATGCAACAGTGTCTTTATAAGTGTTGCAGGGTAGGGTGAACTGTAGTTAACATTCTATGGTGGGCTACTTTGCAAGAGTGCTGTTTAGTGTTAAATTAAGCATCAATCATAAAAAGAAAATAGTTGTTTGTTTTTATGATGCAAAAAAATAAAATTTGTTGTTGACAGTTTAAAGGTTCTTCCGTATAAATAGCCCTACAAAGCGTGGCACAAAACTTTAAGTGCTACGAAGCTGTTTTGAAAGTAAATATAAACAAGTAATTTGTTAAAGGTAGTGACAGTAGTAAAATTGCTATCGTAAGATAGCAGAAACCTGTTAATTTTTTTGAACAAGAAAAGTAGACAGAATCAAACTTGAGAGTTTGATCCTGGCTCAGAACGAACGCTGGCGGTATGCTTAACACATGCAAGTCGAACGAACAAAATTGGGGCTTGCTCCAATTTTAGTGAGTGGCAAACGGGTGAGTAACACGTGGGAATCTACCCATCAGTACGGAATAACATTTGGAAACAAATGCTAATACCGTATATTCTCTAAGGAGGAAAGATTTATCGCTGATGGATGAGCCCGCGCAAGATTAGGTAGTTGGTGGGGTAATGGCCTACCAAGCCTACGATCTTTAGCTGGTCTGAGAGGATGATCAGCCACACTGGGACTGAGACACGGCCCAGACTCCTACGGGAGGCAGCAGTGGGGAATATTGGACAATGGGCGAAAGCCTGATCCAGCAATACCGCGTGAATGATGAAGGCC
>JBGCEX010000035.1:0-2979 GCA_045106635.1 Rickettsiaceae bacterium
TTGGGAAAGTATAATTAGCGGTGAACCCTCTTCCCACCATATTTTAGCATAGGCTTTTGCCGATTTTTTAGGCCGAGTTTGTAAGATGATTCCTCTAACCAAAATAGTTCGTAACCACTTAGGTGCATCTATCACCCTTTCATCCATTAGAAATTCATCTAAGTATGGCTTTACATCTTTTGCCGTAGGACTGTCTGGGGAACCCAGATTAACCAATAATATTCCCTTCATTGCGTATGCTTTTAATGCAAAAATAAGCTTTGAATCCTATTCTAACCAGAGGTAGACGCCTTACTTTTGTTGATTATGATATAAGAAGTATCAATAGTTATATAGATTATGATTCTTTTGAGTATCATGAAAGCTTAACTTAAAGTTTATGGATAATTTTTTTAGTCATTTTTCAAATAAATCGGTGCTAGCTCTTTTTATAGCTTTTCTACTATTTCTAGGCCTATATTGGATGGTCCTCGTTGTTCTACGAAAATTGGGAAAAGACCCTAAATACATGTTACCAACAGGAGTAATGAAAAATTTAGCATTACCCATTTTTCTAATTTTCATTTCAATAGTCATGCGAATGAAGTCCTTAAGAGAAGTATTAGGGCTTGGAAATGAAGAATATCTTTTTCTAAAAGCAAGCACCCTATTCTTCATATTTTCAATGACTTGGTTTGTTTTAGTTGTTATTAAAGTAATCAAAGGCATCGTTATCAATAACTATAACATTAATGAACCTAACAATTTAAGAGCTCGCAAAGTTTATACCCAATTTAATATTCTGGAACGGATCATAATTTTCATGGTTATTCTTTTTGCGATAGGCTTAGCGCTTATGACCTTTGATGAAATCAAAGAAATTGGTATTAGCATATTCGCATCTGCAGGAGTTGCTGGAATAATCATAGGTTTTTCAGCACAAAAATTAATAGGTACCATATTAGCTGGTATTCAAATTGCTATTGCACAACCCATAAAGATAGATGATGTGGTAATTGTAGAAGGTGAATGGGGACGTATAGAAGAAATTACGTTAACCTATGTCGTCGTAAAAATTTGGGATAAGAGAAGATTAATTTTACCCACTCCTTATTTTATCGAAAAGCCTTTCCAGAACTGGACGAAGAGTTCCTCAGATATATTAGGCACCGTTTTTTTACATATGGATTACAGAGTTCCTTTTGATGAACTACGTACAGAATTAACCTCTATTCTAGAGGACACGGACTTGTGGGACGGGGAAGCCAATAACATTCAAATAACAGATAGTAAAGCTGGTTTTGTAGAAGTAAGGGCTATGGTTAGTGCAAGAGATGCATCGGACACCTGGGATTTACGGGTGCTGGTAAGAGAGAAACTCATAACATTTCTACAGAAAAACTACCCTGAAAGTATTGCGCATACTAGAGTAATGCTAAACAACTCACAAACGGGTGAAAAATAAATCATTTATCTTTAATCAATCAATTTAAACCTTGAACAAAGTATGAAATCATACCTTTCTATTTTTCTATTACTAGTTTTCTTAACTGTAAGTTGCTCAAAAAAAGAAAGCATTGAAGAACCAATTGATGAAGAAACTACTGAAGAGGAAGAAGTAATAGAAGAACCTAAAAATGAAGTTTATTTCACTATCAAAACTGGCTGTAATCTAGTTTTGGGAAGTTTTGATTTTTGGGTAATTCTTCATCAAGAAAATGGAGAATTAATAGAATTCAAACCGTTCAATTATTTAATAAACGAAACGATTGAATTTAAAGCTTTAGAAGATAAAAAACCAGATAATTTCACGGTAACTATTTTTAGTGTCAGTTCGGAAAGAGATGATTCTGGATATTCCCTTTTTACAACAACACAATTTAAAAAAGGCGAAACACTAGATTATAGCTGTGAAGGCGTGAATTCAAGTGCTATTACAGGAACTTTTAATTTAACGGTTAATAACATACCTAATGTCAACGGTATGGTAACAGGTTTTTCTGCTTGGAATGGAGAATCCTCAGGTATACTTACTCCTGGCAGAGCTATTGAAGGCAATTTAATAAGCTATTTTGGGGACTTAGATATTTTAGAATCTAAAAGAGATTATATAATTTCTATTCAAGATGGTTTCCAAAATTCTAAACATTATGTTTTGTCTAATTACAATGCAGGGGATAATATTAACTTGAATTATGCTGATTTTTATAATTATGAAAACTATTTAAACATAGATTACCCCCGAAATTTCGGATTATCATTTAATTTGAAGGGATTAAGCTCTGAGCAAAATGAAACATATACCTTAAACAAGATATTTTCTGGGCCAAGTTCAGAAGGGGTTTTGAAAGCTGGTCAATTAAGTCGGTTTGATTCCTATAACATTCAATTTAATATTAAACCATCTCTTAAATATGAATATCGATACAGAAAAAATGGTCAATTACCAACCAATATAGTAATCCCTGAACAACCATTAATGTCAATTGAAGATGCATCAATTAAAGAATTTAAATTCGATATCAACCTATCCGACTACCTTAATAAAACCTCATCCTGGTCATCTTTTAATGACGGAGCGATAAGCACATGGATGATACAGTCAAAAGAGAATTATTCTCCGATTATTGGTGATTTACCAGAAGAATTACTGATAAAATATCCAAATTTAAATTTTGAAAATTTGCGTTACACCCAAACTACATTTAAATTAAATGAAGAAGAAACGATAATACTATTGAATCCAAACTAAAATGTTTAATGAAAGTTTTATCACATATTTCTATTCTTACTTATTTCCTATTTATTAGCAATCAAGGCATAGCACAGAAAATAACCTGTTCTCCAAAGGACAAAAATCTTGTTGAATCCAAAATAATAGAAATCGACGGCCTATTAGGCTCAGATTTTGGAACAACAATTGTTGCCGTCGGGAAAACGTTCAAGGGAATACCCTACGTTGCCAAAACTCTAGAAATAGGAGAAGTAGAATCCCTAGTT
>JBGCEX010000036.1:0-4549 GCA_045106635.1 Rickettsiaceae bacterium
CAAGGATATGCTACATACTTATACAGAAGATTAAAACCTTGAGATATCTGGTGTTCATACTCTTTATCCAAAGAATGGGGCGTTGCTGAGGTTCGAAGTTAAAGCTTCTATTCGGATACAGTTTACCCATCCTTACCAAAATAAGAAATACTGGCTGCGCATCTGGAAAAGGTTCAGAGAAATGATGCAAAATACTTGTTTGAATCAAGTTGGAAGAAGGCATATTTTTAGAAAATATTAATGAAATATATCAAAGAAGCGGGTATTGAACACTCAATATCACCTCATACACTAAGACACTTTCTGTTTACTTGGATGAAGAAAAAAAGACGTAGATGACACATTAATCTAACCTTATTCTGGACATGGTAGCGTCAATCTTTAGAGATGTATTCAAAATTATCGTTAGTTTATTACCAGCCAGAATATGAAAAAAAGATTAAAAATTTTCCAATTTGATGAGTTAATGCCCCAAACACCCCAACTCTTGATACTTGTCTAAGTACTAAATATGATTTAAATTTTTAAGATATATGTCACATCTATTGTTTAAGAATAAATCGTCAAATTACAGTTTACCTTTGGAGTTGTTATACCAGCATGTGCTTATGCTATTTTGACTAGTATTGATAATTTAAATATTGTTACTAATTTGATTTAAGATAGGGGAGAATATTAACTTAAAAATTTTTTTATATTTAAATTAATTGTACGTAGGTTTCTTTGATAGTTTTTAAGCCTGTTTTTTCAAAAACTATATCTAAGCTATCACCATCTTTTCTGATTATTATACCATTACCAAACTTTTCATGAGTTACCTTGGTGCCAGGACGTTTTTCATTAACTATTAATTTAGTTGTAGTAGGTTCTACTTGCTTTTTGTTTTTTGTAGAGTGATTATTTTGGAAATAAAAATTATGTTTTGATCCTGAATAATTTAATTGATTTGAACTTGAAATTTTTGTGCATATCTCTGCTGGAATCTCTGCTAGAAAACGAGAAGGAAGAGAATTTAATATTTCAGCAAATACTCTTCTACTTTCTGCATAAGTAATGAATAGTTCTTTTTTAGCTCTAGTAATTCCAACATAAGCAATACGTCTTTCTTCTTCTAACCCTTTATCTCCTTGCTCTGTTAGGGCTTTTTGATGAGGGAAGATTCCTTCTTCCCAACCTGGTAGAAAAACTAGATCAAATTCAAGGCCTTTAGCAGCGTGTAAAGTCATAATTTTTACTGTGCCACCAAAATCAGATTCAAGTACTTCGTTATCCATAACTAAACTTGCATGCTCGATAAATTCATTGATATTACCTGCTTCATCTATTGCTTTTAGCATTTCGTTTATATTTTCGATTCTGCCTCGTGATTCATCTGTTTTTTCTTCTTTTAAAGCAAATAAATAGCCAGATTCATTTAGAATAAATTTTGTTACATCAAATGCTGAATCTTTTTCATATCTTGTAGATGCTTGATTAATAAGAAGAATAAATCTTTGAAGATTTTCTTTAGTTTTTCCTTTAACATCCTCACATTCAATCATTTTTTCTAAAGCTGTAAATGCTGAAGTGGAAAATTCATTGGCTTTATCTTTAATTTTCTTAAGTGTAGCATTGCCAATAGATCGTTTTGGAACATTGATTATTCTTTCAAAAGCTAAATTATCATTTTTATTAATTGCAAGACGTATATAAGCAAGTAAATCCCTTATTTCCATTCTTTCATAGAATCTTAAGCCCCCAATTATCTGGTATGGCATAGCATTACTGATAAAAACTTCTTCAAAAGATCTAGTTTGAAATCCAGCTCTAACAAGAATGGCAATTTGATTAGCATTATAGCGTTTAGAATTAATATATTGTCCAACTTGGTTTGCTACAAATCTTGCTTCCTCTTTATCGTTCCAATAAGTAATAATTTTTATTTTTTCTTCTGATTCTCTTTCTGTCCAAAGATTCTTTTCATGCCTATTTTTATTATTTTTAATAACGCTAGAAGCTGCTTTTAAAATGTAGGAGCTAGATCGGTAGTTTTGTTCTAGTTTGATAATTTTTGCATTTGGAAAGTCTTTTTCAAAACGCAGGATATTTTTTACTTCTGCTCCACGCCAACTATATATAGATTGATCATCATCCCCAACACAGCAGATGTTTTTATGAGCGCTTGCAAGCATCCTAGCCCAAACATATTGCACAGCATTAGTATCTTGGTACTCATCAATTAAAATATATTTGAATTTATTTTGATAATATTCAAGTATATCAGGATTATTTATGAGTAACTGATTGCAATATAATAACAAATCTCCGAAATCAGCGACATTTGATTCTTGCAAATCTTTTTGGTACTTTATGTAAATAGTATGTGCAATTTGAGATTCATAAGTCGTAGTATCAGAACTATTAATTTTTTCAGGTGTTACACCTTTATCTTTCCATTTAGAAATAATAACATGTAGTAATTTTGGAGGATATTTTTTAATATCAATATTATTTTGTAGAGCAATATTCTTAACTAATTTTATTTGATCATCTTGGTTAATAATATTAAAATTACGGCTCATACCATTATCAAGCAAATGTATATGTGACCTTAATATTCTGGTAGATATTGAATGGAATGTACCGATATTCAAACCATCAGAAGCAATAATATCATTAATCCGTATTTGCATTTCTCTAGCTGCTTTGTTTGTAAAAGTAACAGCTAGTATTTGACTTGGATAAGCTAAATTATTGCTAATTATATAAGCTATTCTGCTAGTTAATACTTTGGTTTTACCAGTTCCAGCTCCTGCTAGTACTAGTAATGGTCCTTCTGTATTTTCTACAGCTTGTTTTTGAGGTGAGTTTAAAGATTGCATATTATTTAAAAATCCGAAACTCTACCATTAACTTCCCAATCACCATATCTGGTAGGTTCTAAGCCTTTTGGACCACCAAACTCATCTTTTGTATTTTTACTTGCTGTATTTTTATTAGATGGTGTATTATTCTGTAATTGTTCTGAATCTTTTAACATTTTATATGATCTTATATGAAATTTTCTAATTTAAGTAGAATTTATACTACTTGTGAACTTGCTAAAAATCAAACCTTAACATTGAGTGAGGATATTTTTCACTATTGTAAATCAGTTTTACGAATGAAAATTTCGGAGAAATTTAGAATTTTCAATCAGTTTAATGGAGAATTTGAAGCTAGAATTGTTGCAATAAATAAACGTGATTTACAAATAGTTATAGGCGATAAGTTGCGAGATTTAGAGAGCTTGAAACCATTAATATTAGCAATATGTATTATCAAATCTGATAGATTTATTGAAGCAATAAAAGCTGCTGTTCAACTAGGTGTATCTGAAATTGTTCCAATAATTTCAGACAGGACTCAATTTAGGAATATAAATCATGAAAGAATTACAAAATGTATTATTGAAGCAGTAGAACAGAGTGAGGGTTTTATACTCCCATCATTACATTTGCCAGTGATGCTTGAAGAATTTTGTAATAGAAGTAATGTAGAACAACTGATCATTGCTAATGAAGAGGAAAAACAGAATGTAAAAATTAGTTCTATTAAAGAATTTAAGGAGAAAATCACTATTCTTATCGGGCCTGAAGGCGGTTTTTCTTCGAATGAAAAAGAAAAACTTTTATTGAACCCCAAAATCATCTCTGTAAGTCTTGGGAATAGAGTGCTTCGAAGCGAGATAGCTGCAATTAACATGATTGCTTGCGTGAATTTAATGAGAGAATAAGATAAATGGATCTAACTATTGAATCAAATTATCAAGGTGTAATAGCTGGAGTAGATGAAGCGGGCAGGGGACCTCTTGCTGGTTCTGTAGTTGCCGCTGCTGTCATTGTAGATCAAACTAATTTAATTGATGGAATCAAAGACTCAAAAAAACTATCTAAAAGCAAAAGAGAGGAATTATATACAAAAATTACTAAACATTATCTGTGGGCTGTTGGCATCGTAAGCCCAAGAGAAATAGACGAAATAAACATATTAGAAGCAACAAAAAAAGCCTGCATCTTAGCAGTTGAAGGGTTGGTAACACAATCATCTGTTGTTATTATTGATGGTAATATGAAATTTCAGGACGAGCGCTTTGTAAGCTATATCAAAGGAGATGATAAATCAATATCTATAGCGGCAGCATCAATCATCGCCAAAGTTACAAGAGACAGGATGATGGATGTACTACATAAAGATTTTCCAAATTATAATTGGGCAAAAAACTCTGGTTACGGTACTAAAGAGCATATTTCTGCAATAAAAAAACATGGCAACACTATCCATCATCGACTAACTTTTAAAGTAAGGACTATTGATTAAGAAAGTGTAATTAATCTAGGAGTTAGAAATATATGAAATAGAACAAAATGATATTGTTATATCAATACTTACAAATCCTAAATAAAATCATCTCTAGGTGCTAGACATGGATTATCATTATACGATGGTAAATCACCAGTTACATCAAAGTCATAAGGATATGGCATACTTAACAGTTTAGCATGTATATCATCAAAATAACTCAAGATTG